>DASUTC010000339.1 GCA_036374795.1 Herpetosiphonaceae bacterium | reverse complement strand
CCTCCGCAGGGAAGCGCTCTAATCCACTGAGCTACGGGGTCACATGGTGCCGAAGGTGGGACTCGAACCCACACGAGCGCATGCTCACTACGCCCTGAACGTAGCGCGTCTGCCAATTCCGCCACTTCGGCTCGTTTGTTTGCAAGGTGCGTTTCTCAACAGCGCGGGTATTATACCAATTGTCGGATACTTGTCAAGCGGCATTCGGCCCGGTTTTACAAACAGCGCAGAGCAGCACGTCGTATATTTTTTGCCGCGATAGCAGCCTACGATCCAGGTATAAGGTGAGTGTGTGCGCGCTTGAAGCGCGCACACACTCACAAAAAAGATCCAGTACCGCTCTGCCGAAGGCTCGTGCAGACCACCACCTGACGCCTGTCACCTGGAGGATCACGACGTAGCAACCAGCATGTCGACCAGAATCTGCCGATGGTCCATGCCCTCGCCGTTATCGGCGCGCGGATGCCCATCGTAGCCGCCGAGCACCGAGCCGTACGGCAGACTGACGGTGCCATAGGTGCCGCCGCAGGTTGTACACGGGCTGCCAAAATTCGAGTAGGCATGATCCAGATGGCGCTTGACCAGCCCGCCGCTATAGATCGCGCTGTACTCGCCGGAGTGCGTTACCAGATTCCAATGCTGACCGCGCGAATAGTTGATCTTAAACCCGGCGGGACGCTGGATCTCGCTGTCGACATCCGTATTCCAATCACCGCCGATGATCACGCGCGTGCCGGCCGCCAGCGTCCCCCAGTAGCGGTTGATCTCTTCGACACGACAGCTCGTATCCGAGGAGTTCGGATGAACCGCCACCGCCGTAATCGTCGCCTGCCCGGCCAGCAGCAGCCTTGCCCGGAAGCCCGTAAAATCATAGCTACAGTTGGCCTTGCCGTAGCTGTCGTTGCGACCATAGGCCGACAGCGCGCTGCCCGAAACATAGCTCACCCGCGACGTTTTCCAGGCGATACACTCGTGCTCATGCGACGCATTGCTGGCATTCCAGGCAACCAGCGCGCCGGTCATCCGATCGCGGCTTTCACCGCAGATTCCGGTATAGCCCGGCGGCAAGATCGGGCCGTTCATCGCCGTGCCGGTCAGTTGATCTTTACGATACACCTCGGAGAGCATGATAATATCAGGCTTCCAGGCGGCAATATAATTGCGCAGATTTTGCACGTCCTGCGCCCGGCACAGCTTGTACTCCCAGCAGCCATACTGCGGCGACGCATTGCCGACGTTGATCGCGAGATAGCGCAGCGGAATACTGGCCTGGAGCTGCTGCGAAACTGCCGTGCGGCTGCTCGCCATGTGGGCGATCACGACGATTGCCAGCAGCGCCACGGGAAGCATGCTCCGTCGATGCCAGACCGATCCATGAACTGTACGCAACATACAACGCTCCTTGAGAACACAGATTTTCGAGAATGTATTGAGCCGATGCGATCTGGTTCAAAGCCGATAGATGCGTTCGCCAGCTCCTCCTTTCCGGCAGACGCGCCGCCCGATCGTCAGGGTGTCCAGCCCTTGCAGCAAGTATCGCATACCTTTCAGTAATCGTGGCATGCGCATTGATAGATAGTCGTAGAACCAGTCGGCTGAGGTGCGCCTAGCAAGCCGTCACACGGGCAGCACTCGCCGAAGCCATGCAGCCTAGCCAAAGGAGCGTTCAGCTATGGATAGCAACGTATTGCGGCAACCCGACGATCAGGCTCAAGCCTTCGATGCGCAGGGCGTCGATGTCACCGAGGATAGCCCGCTGCCCGACGTGCCCGATGCCGGTGCCGACTCGCTGCCGCTGGTGCCGCCGGAGCCGGTCGATATTTCCACCGACAGGCTCAACATCGACGCGGCGCTTGTGGCGGGCACACTCGACGAGGGCGAGGGCCGCACGCTCTATGAGCAGGCGATCGACGCCTACGAGGAAAGCGACGCCCGCAATCCGCCTGCTGTAACGCCACAGCGGAGAGCAGGCGACCGCCGCGCCCGGATCTACGACAGCGAGCGCTAGCCGAACGATCCGCGCTCCGATCGGCGTGCGCCTGCCGTCACAGCCCCGGCATGGCGCACGTTGCCGTTCCCCGGTCTTTCCGTTATACTCCCAGGCACCTACCCTGACGTAGCTTGTGGAAGAAACGTATGCGCCACCGGGTTGTATTCATCACATGTAGTTTAGTCATCGCAACGCTGCTCACCTCGCTGCTTGTCCACCAACAGACCAGTCTACTGCTTGAGGCCAACGCCGCCCCCACCCGCCCGACCACGCCGGTCGAGCGGCAGCTTGAGGCACAGCCGGAGCGCACTAGCGAGCCTGCGCATCCCGGCCACGAGCCGGGCGGACCACCCACCGTCGGGCCGGAAGTGCCGCCGCCAGATCCGCCGCGCGCGGCGCTGATCGAGCGGCAGCGGTTTTTCTACGAGCCGGACTTTTATGGCCCGCAGATCCAGGCGTTTCTTGAGACTCAGCCCGGCCCGCTCAAGCACTATCGCGCCACCGTCGGCAACCGTGAGCACTCGTTCGCCGATCTGCTGAGCAGCCAGACGACGCTCTACAGCATCAATCCGAAAGTCGTGCTGGCGCTGATCGAGCAGCAGAGCGGTATCCTGAGCACTGGCGCGCCCTCGGAGGATCAGCAGCGCTTCATGCTTGGCTTTCGCGGCGAAGAAGAGCGCCGCGCGGGCTGGGTCGCGCAGCTGCGCTGGGCGATCCGCGAGCTCCATCGTGCGCAGCGCGATTTTCCGGGCGTGCCCGATCTGGTCTATGCCGACCAGACCCACTCGCCGATGCCGCCCGGCCTCTCGATCGCGGACTACGCGGTGATGCGCGTGCTGGCGGCGACGACAACCGCTGATGGGCTGCCCGCGAAGCTCGATCAGGGCAGCGGCTCGTTCGTGGCAACCTACGCCCGGCTCTTCGGCGATCCGCGCGACCCCGTCGCGGGCTGGCCTGAGCCAGCGCAGCCGTTCCTGTCGCCGCCGATGGAAGCCCTGCACGAGACGACCTCGTTCTTCGATCATGACGCGCCCTTTCTGACGCAGGACGGCTCGATCGTCACCTATCGCGGCGACCGCGACGAGCAGCTGAGCTACGACGGACACGACGGCTGGGACTACGGCATGCTGCCGCCGGAGCCGGTTCTATCCGCCGCCGACGGCACCGTCGTCTTTGCGGGCAACTCCGACGACGGCTGCGGCATCGCGCATGTTGTGATCATCGAGCATCACAACGGCTACCGCACGCTCTACTGGCACCTCGCGCGGGCAACCGTCGAGCCTGGGCCGATCAAGCGCGGCGAGCACATCGGCATCGCCGGGTCGTCGGGCTGCGCCACGGGGCCGCACCTGCACTTCCAGGTGCAATACCTGGGACGCGACACCGATCCGGCGGGCTGGTGCGGTCCCAAGGGCGGCGATCCCTGGGCCAACCATCCGGCGGGCCAGATCAGCACCTGGATCTGGCGCGACGTGCCCTCGCCCTGCGCGCTGCCGCAAGACGCGATCGTCGTGGATACGACCGATCCCAGCTTCAAGCGGCTCGGCGACGGCTGGGATGAGATCGCGCAGGGCATCGGCGGGACGGCGCTGAACGTGATCAGCCGACCGGACAGCAGCAGCCAGCTAACGATCGGAACGTGGCGACCGAAGCTGCCGGGCGTCGGCACGTATCGCGTGCTGGCCTGGGTGCCGTACGTGCCGAACGGCTTGAAAGACGCGGGCACCGCGCGCTACGTCGTCGGGCACGCCGACGGCTCCGGCGACGCGCAGGAGGTGACGATCAGCCAGATGGATACCGCCAACGGCTGGGCCGACCTGGGCGTGTACGACTTCGACCCGGCGCGGCGTCCGTTCGTCGGGCTGGCCGCCAATGATACCGAGGCCGGAAACAATGTATGGTACGATGCGATCATCTGGATTCCCGTCAAGTAGGCCGCGCTCCACGCTCCCACTGCTGATTGTCACGCGGCCATCGCCTACGCGAGTATGTGTATGACTGTTTCGTCTATCGATAGCCTGCTGCCTGAGCTCCATCAGCGCCTTGAAAGCAGCAGCTCGCAGACGCTCGGCCTGATCGACGAGCTGGTGCGCGAGGCCGACACACAGGCGTGGCGGGCGCGCGCCTTCTGCCTGGGCTACATGTGGCACGACGAGCAGCGACCGCCGGACGATCTGGCCCGGCTGGGGCTGACCCTCGCGCCGTCGCTCCAGCTCGATCCGGCTAATCTGGTCAGCGAGCTGCTGCTGGGCTACGCCGCGTCGCGTGAGGATAGCCGCTCGCGGGAGTGGGAGCACCGGCTGATGCGTCAGGTAGCCGAGCTTGACGGGCTGCACCATATCGTCAGCGCGGCCAACTCGTCGCTCGACCTTGAGGCATCGCTCCAGACCGTTGCCGAGACGGTCGCCAACGTGATGAGCACCGATGTCTGCTCGGTCTTTCTCTTCGATCGCAACACCGGCAACCTGACGATGCGCGCAACACATGGCCTGGATCATGGCGCGATCGGTCATGTGGTGATCCGCCTCGGCGAGGGCGCGACCGGCTGGGCGGCGCAAGAGGGACAGCCGCTCGTGATTCAAGACGTGCTGGAAGATCAGCGCTTCAAAGTGGTGCCGCGTCTCGACGAGCGCCCGTACCGCTCGATCATCTGCGTGCCGATCATCTTGTTTGCCAGCTCGCCCGATGATTATGTAGGCGATCAGCTTCAGGGCGTGATCAGCGTGCAGGCAATCGGGCCGCGCGCCTTCCGCGAAGAAGAGGTCCACTTTCTGGAAGTGGTCGCGGGCGAGCTGGCCTTTTCGATCGCCAACGCCCAGCGCTACCAGGAGACAGACGAGCGGCTGCATCAGAAGATTCGTGAGCTAAGCACGCTTCAGCGCGTCTCCGCCGCGATTGCGGCCACCCTTGATCTCGGCACGGTGCTCAATCTGATCGTGGAGCAGGCGGTGGTGCTTTCGTCGTCGGATCGCGCCGATATTTTCCAGTGCGACGACGAGTGCCGCGAGATCGAGCTGATCGCCTCGTGGGGCGGGCGGTGGGACGAGCGGCTGCGCCGGGTGATCCTGCGCTCGATCACCGAGGCGCATCCGGTGGCGATCGCCAACGCCTACGACGACATGCGCTTTCCCGAACTGGCGGCGCTGGCCTACAGCGAGGGCTATCACTCGTTGTTTTGCCTGCCGCTGCGGATCGGCGAGCGGGTGATCGGCGCGATCGTGCTCTATACCCGTCAGCAGCGCTACTTCGACTACGAGCAGGTGCGGCTGCTGTCGAGCTTTGCCGACGAGGCGGCCATCGCGATCGAGAATGCGCGGCTCTTCAAAGAGGCCAAGCGCAGCCTGCGGATCAAATCGACGCTGTTGCAGGAGATGCATCATCGCGTGCGCAACAACCTGCAAACGATCTCGGCGCTGCTGACGATGCAGTATCGGCGGCTGGATGCCGACTCGCCGGGCGCGGCGGCGCTGGCTCAGTCGGCGGGGCGGATTCAGGCGATTGCCGCCGTGCATAATCTGCTGTGCCGCGAGGACATCGGCGTGACCACCGTGCAGGAGATCGCGCGGCAGGTCGTCGATAACGCACATACCGGATTGGTGGGCGAGTCGCCCGTCAACTTCGAGGTGCTCGGCAAGCCAGTGCCGATCTCGTCGCGTGAGGCCACGGTGATCGCGCTGATCATCAACGAGCTGGTCAACAACGCGCTGTCGCATGGAGTCTCAATCGACGGCGGCGTGGTGCAGGTCGAGGCATGGCAGAGCGGCCACGAGGCCTGCATCGAGGTGCGCGACGATGGGCCGTCGAAGCCGCCCGCGCCGCACAAGCCAAGCAGCGGGCTGGGCCTGTCGATCATCGAGACGCTGGCCTCAGCCGACCTCGGCGGCTCGTTCAGCCTCAACCTCGACGCCGAGTGGTCGCGGGCGCAGGTGCGCTGGCCCTACACGCCGCCGAAATTCTTTACCGAACCGGACGGAGATGGTGGGTAGGTGCTACGGATCACGAGGATTCGGTGAGGCAAAGCTCATGATTCCAGCGGACAATGCAGGCTGACTCAGGTGTAGCACCGCATGTTATCTCGCTTGTTCATAACGCTAGCGTACGGCGGAGGGCTGCATCAACTTGAGCCATTGGTAGGGTTCCAATAACCCGATCAATCGCCGTTTCTATAATAGTCGTAAGATTGTCCGTCATCACGACAGAGTCGCTAAGTAGCCCCGATTGTTGCCCTTCGGGTGTACCTTGCTGGATAAGAACGCGGCTGGGATGATTGGCGCGAAAAGTACGTCCAGTAATCATCGCCACAATTACCTGTGATAGTCCAGTTTGTAGATTGTCCGCCTGGATGACTAGCGCAGGACGCCGCTTCGCCGTCTGTAAGTTGGAATTCGGAAAGAGCACCAAGACAACATCGCCCCGTTTATAGACAAGCTTTGGCGGCATCATAGTCGTCATACGCATCCATCTCTGGGCTATTCCATTCTTCGGCAAACGGAGTGAGCTGCCTGCGTACGTCAGCGGCTTGTTGTGCATCAATACCACGAGCGCGAAGGTCGACATGACCACGATCAAGGAAGGTCACAATCACGCGCGTGTTATCATCCATATTCGTTGGTTGCTCACTAAGCTCAATCTGACCATTACGGTACACGCCTTCGATACTCGTAAGCATAGTGCTATCTCCTACAGACGATTCAATAGTACCAAAGCGCCTCAGGAATGCAAGTCTGAGATGATACCCATGAATTGGACGACCGCAAGTGCCCCGATCGTGCGATTGTGGTAGAATCTTGATGTGCCATTAATCGACACCCATGCCCATGTGCATATCGATGCGTTCAACGCCGACCGAGCGGCGGTGCTGGAGCGTGCCCGGGCGGCAGGCGTGGCAAAGCTGATCAACATCGGCTACGATCTGCCGTCGAGCCATGCCAGCGCCACGCTAGCCGCGCGGCACCCGCAGATCTACGCCACCGCCGGGATTCAGCCGC
This sequence comes from Herpetosiphonaceae bacterium, assembly GCA_036374795.1. Classification (NCBI taxonomy): domain Bacteria; kingdom Bacillati; phylum Chloroflexota; class Chloroflexia; order Herpetosiphonales; family Herpetosiphonaceae; species Herpetosiphonaceae bacterium. Next base: position 36,428 of record DASUTC010000339.1, on the reverse strand, counting down.
ACTACTCGCTCATCACCACCACCGAACACCTCGACGAGATCGCCGCGCTGCTGCAACAGCCCAAGGTGGTCGCGCTCGGCGAGATCGGGCTGGACTATCACCACAACCGCGCGCCGCAGGATGCACAGCACGCGCTGTTTCGGACGCAGCTTGCGCTGGCTCGCGAGCACGGCATGCCGGTGGTGATCCACGCCCGCGACGCGCAGGCCGATACCGTGCGTATCCTGTCGGAGTCCGCGCGCGGCCTGACGATCGTGATGCATGCCTTTAGCGGCGACTGGGCCTACGCCTCGGCGTGCCTTGAGCTGGGCGCGTATATCTCTCTGGCCGGACCTGTCACCTTCCCCAAAGCCACCGAGCTTCACGAGGTCGCGCAGCGTGTCTCGCTCGATCGCCTGCTGATCGAAACCGACTGTCCCTACCTGTCGCCGCATCCGTTCCGGGGCAAGCGTAACGAGCCGGCGCGCGTCCACTTCGTGGCTGAACGAATCGCTGCGCTACGTGGTATACCATACGACGACCTTGTGCAGGCAGCCTGGGATAACGCGCACAGCGTGTTTCCCAAGCTGCAAGCTATATCTTATGGCTGATGAGGCTGCGCCGCCGCTGCGACGCAGGCATCGCCCATCACGATCTTTATGGCAGTAGTAACTCCTGTTCTCCACCGGCGGCGTCCAGCCTCCGGCGTGACACAATTCGGACCAGCGTTGATCACCATCGTGCTGGGCGCGACGATGACTCTGGCGACGGTGCAGAGCATTATCGCCTCTAACTGGGCGCGCGGCCTGCAAGTGCTGCTGATGGTAGCGGTCGGCGGTATCCTGGTTGGTGCGGGCTTCGCGCAGGCGCGCTGGCTGCCGAAGTGGCTCGCGCACAGCCTGAGCATCGTGCTCGGCGTCGTCTGGGCCGTCAACCGCATCGGCCCGCTGCTGGGCGACGCATTGCCCACCTGGAAAGACCAGGCGACCGAGATTCTGATCCGCGCGATCATCCTGATGCGTATCCTGGCGAACGGCGGCACGGGCGAGGACCTGCTGCTGTTCATCACCGTGCTGGCGCTCCTGGCCTGGGCGCTCAGCTACGCCACGATGTGGATGCTGATCCGGCGCGGCTGGTCATGGTCGCCGCTGATCTTGAACGCGCTGATCCTGCTGGTCAACCTGACTCACGCCTCGCCCAAGCCACCGGCGATTTTGTTCTATCTCTTCGCCGGAGCCAGCCTGCTGCTGCTGGTGCATCAAAGCTATCTTCACCGCGCCAACACGTGGACGGCGGCGATGATCGAGGTTCCCGATCTGCTCGGCTGGCGCTTCATCCTGTCGGGAACGATGGTTGTGGCCGTGCTGCTGACGTTTACCACGTTGCTGCCGACGCGCATCACCAGCGCGCAGGTCGCGCATGTCTGGCAGCGGATGCGCGAGCCGTGGCTCAACATTCAAAACCGCTGGGACAAAGCCTTCTCGAACATCAACGCGCCGGCCAACGCGGGCGGCGGCGGCTTCTTCGGCGGTCGCGCGCTGAACCTGGGCGGCGCTCGCTCGCTCGGCAACGAGCTGGTGATGGAGGTGCGCTCGGTCGATGGCGAGGACAAGCCCTACTTCGACTACTGGCGGGCTACGGCCTACGACCGCTACGTCGGCGATTTCGGACCCGGCGGCCTCTCGTGGTCGGATACGACGGGCCAGGTGGCCGCCGCGACACTTGGGCTGAGCCAGGAGGAGCGCGCGCGCACGCCGATCGAGGCTGGCAAGAGCATGTCGCAGCTCGACATCGTCGCCCGGAGCGTGGTGACGCAGACCTACACGCTGCGGCAGAGCTTCCCGCAGGCCACGCTGTTCGCGGCAACACAGCCGATCTCGGTCAGCGTGCCGATCCAGGTCAAACACTCGTTCATCACGGTCGATGGCAAGACCGTCGCCAACTACACCGACACCTCGCTCTTTTCCGCACAGTCGAGCGGCGTGCGCACCGGCATGGAGTATACCGTCGAGTCGCTGGTGAGCGCTGCCAACAAGCAGGACTTACGTCAAGCACCCATCGAGTACGCGCCGTGGGTTCAGCGCTATCTGCAACTGCCCGAAGGCAACCAGCTCGATCGAGTCAAGGCCAGGGCGCAGGAGATCGCGGGCGGCGCGAGCAATCCCTACGACAAGGCCGAGGCGATCCAGACCTTCCTGCGCTCGTTTCCGTACGACGAGAAGATTCCGTTTCCGCCGGAAGACCGTGATCGCGTCGACTGGTTCCTCTTCGATCTGAAGCGCGGCTACTGCGATTACTTCGCCTCGGCGATGGCGATCATGCTGCGCTCACAGGGCGTTCCGGCGCGGCTCGTCTCCGGCTACGCGGGCGGCGAGTTCAACTCCGAGAAGGGTCTGTACGAGGTCCGGCAAAACGTAGCGCATACCTGGGTCGAAGTCTATTTTCCGGGCTACGGCTGGCAGCGCTTCGAGCCGACACCGGCCTCCTACACCACGCTGCCCGAACGACCGGAAACTCCTGCGTCGGAGGGCGGCCAGGGCGACGCCAGCAGCGATGCACAGAGTCCGCTGTTCATGGGACGCCAGATGAGCCTGGAGGAGCTGGAGCGTCGTCTGGCCGAGACTGAAGGCAACATCTCCGATCCTGAGCAGGTCAAGCGGTTGATCGCCGAGCAGGAGGCGCGCGAGCGGCGCGTAGCGCTGATCCGAGGCGGCGCGATCGGCGGCAGCGTGATCGCACTGGCGCTGTTTGCCGTCTTTTTCCTGCGGCGGCCAAGCGGCGCGGGCGCAGCATCGCTGGCCTATGCCCGCACGCTGCGCGTAGCGCGCTGGGCTGGCCTGGGGCCGAAGGAATCGATCACGCCGCACGAGTTTGCGGTGCAGTTTGCCGAGCATATGCCCGCCCAGCGCGCGCCGCTGGTCGACATCGCCTCGGCCGACACCCGCGAGCGATACAGCGCGCCCACGGAGCGGCGCGCGCACGCGGGCACCGTCGAAAAAGCCTGGGAGCAGCTTCGCTGGCCGCTGCTCGGCACGCTGCTGACGCGCTGGGCGGGTATGGGACGCCGCGCGCGCAGCAGGTCGGATGAGCGCCGCGCAGGTCGTCGCCGCGCGGGCAATCGCAAGCGCCGCTGATCTGGCGCAGGACGTACCGGACGGTCATGGGCCTGGCTCATGACCGTTTTTGTTTGCGCTGCGCGCCTGTGGCAGCGCCCGGAGCAGCGGCAGCAGGAATATGCGATTGATCACTGGCCTGCTCACGCCTGCGAAACCTTGCTCGTCTCGATCACCTGACGAAGCTCAGTCTCGTGCTCCCGCGGCAGCGATAGACGATAGATCGGCATTGCCATCGCGGTGGTGATAATGGTCATCAGCATAAGGATCGAAAAGACATCCTGTGTGATCATGCCATAGGCCAGTCCCAAATTGATCAGCATCAACTCCATCAATCCTCGCGCATTCATCAGCCCGCCGATGGCGGAAGATTGCCGCCAGGAAAATCCCATCATGCGCATCGTTAGGCCACACCCGCCATATTTTCCGACCACCGCCGCCAGGAGCACAATCAGAAACGGGACCAGCAGGGCGATGCCGGTCAAGCCGTTGAAGCGGGTATTCAATCCTGAATAGGTGAAAAAAACCGGAATCAAGAGCACCACATTAAAATCCAGCAGCCGGTCGCGTAATTCCCGCCGTAAGATCTGCGTGCGCGGCATACACAGGCCGGTAATAAAACCGCCAAAGACCGAAAAGATCCCGATATAATCGGTGAACCATGCAGCGCCAAGCAAAATAAGCAGAACGAACGCCAATCCAGGCTGGCTAAGCGTACCGCTGCGCTCGGTCGCATCGCCCAAAGGCCGCACCATTGGCCGCACGACCACCAGCATCATCGCTGTGAACATGATGCCGCCGAGGATCGTAGCAAGCCCGGCAAAGAGCGTCCGCGCCTGGAACATCGCCGTGATAATCGCCAGGAAGGACCAGGCGACGGCATCGTCGATCGATGCGGCGACGAGCGTCAGCGAGCCGATCAGCGAGTTGGACAGACCACGCTCCTGGAGAATGCGAGCCAGCATCGGGAAGGCCGTAATTGACGATGCACAGCCCATGAAAAAGGCAAACTTCAGCGCGCTTATATGCTCAAGTGCGAGCGCTCCGTGTAGCCAGTAGCCAACCGCCACGCCCAACAGAAAGGAGGGCACGATACCCGATACCGCCAGGATCACCGCACGCTGGATCTGCCCTCCGACAAGCCAATCACGATCGATCTCTGCCCCTACCAAAAACATATAGGTGGTGAGGCCGATGTTACCCAGCACATACAGCACAGCCTTGACATCGGGTGAGAAGAGCGCCTGGTGTAGCTCTGGAGCAATCAGCCCAAACAGTGATGGGCCAAGCAGCAGACCAGCTACCATCTCGCCGACGACTCGCGGCTGACCGACGGCTAGCGCCAGCCGACTCATAAGCTGCGAGAAACCGACAATCACGGCCAATGCAGGGACGACCGCTAAGAATAACGCCATGTGATTTGAGTTCACGCTGATCGTATCCTTTCGCTTGGGCTATCCGAAGTTGCGCGTTCCAAGCCCCAGGGATCAGGGAGTCGGGGGTCAGGCGTCAGGCCGTGCGCTGCCGCTTCCCGCATGCCTGGTCCCCATGCTCCTTGGTTCTTCCGTTGGTTCTTGGTGCTTGGCGCGGCCCTCACCCGTCCCCCTTCCCATCTTCGCCGGTCGCGTTCCCGCTCGGCCTGCGGCAGAAGCGAGGGAGAGTTGGGTTCTTGGTTGTCCGTTCTCCCCTTTGTTCTTTGTTTGTACGCTCTATGCATCGCGGATCAGCCGAATCCCAAGAAAGGGCGTGCGGCGCTCAGGCTGGAGCCGCAGACGACAGGCGCAGCGGGCAAAGCCTTCGGGATTGGCAAAGCAGCCGCCGCGAATGACCCGCCGCGTCTCAACCGGGGGCGGCGCGTGCTCTGGCGCGGTTCGCAGCAATCGCTGCAAAAAGCGCGGCGTGCGGCGCTCGATCCGTGGCTCCATGCCGTCGCGTCTATCGTCGGCGCGGTAGGGGTAGGGCGCTTGCAGCGATTGCGTCCACTCCCACACACTGCCAGCCATGTCCAGGCAATCGTACGGCGACGCGCCCGCGAGATACGAGCCGACCGGCGTGGTCATGCCCAGGCCGCTCTCGCGGACGTTGCAGCGCCGTAGATCGAACTCGTCGCCCCAGGGAAAGGCGCGTCCATCGCTGCCGCGCGCCGCCTTTTCCCACTCAGCCTCGGTCGGCAGGCGGTAGCGCTGCCCGGTCTGCTCGACGAGCCAGGCGCAGAGCGCCTGCGCCTCGTGCCAGCTTACATCGACCACCGGATGATCGCGCAGGGCATCGGTCAGCGCGCCGCCCCAGACGATCGGACGATGCGCGCCGGTCGCCTGCTGGAACGCGGCGTACAGTGCGTTCGTCACGGGCACCTGGCCGATCGCGAACTCGGCAAGCAGCACCTCGTGCTGGGGCGACTCCTCGGCGTAGCTTTCGCGGGTGCCGCCGTAGCGCGTCGCCAGACGGGAGCGCTCGGCGTCGAACGTGCCCATCAGGAACGGACCAGCCGGGATCGTGATGAACGGCGGCAGTAGCATCTCTAGACTCATAGCGACATCGCCTAAGCCACGCCGTCGAGCAGCCGATCGAAGGCATCGTCCGGCAGCTCGTCGAGCGTCGGAACCACGAGATCGGCTGAGAGCGCGGGATGCGACGACAGCACGCCGACGGTACGCATCCCCGCGCGGCGTCCGCCCTCGACTCCGGCGGGCGCGTCCTCCACGACAATACAGCGCTGTGGCGCGACGCCCAGCTTCTCGGCGGCGACCAGAAAGACCTGCGGGTCGGGCTTGCCGCGCTGCACGTCCTCCGCCGAGGTAATCGCCTCAAAAAGCGGCGCGATCTCCAGCGCCTCCAGAATCGCCGCGACGTTGAGCCGGGGTGCCGACGAGGCCACCGCCTGCCGCCACCCGGCGGCGTGGAGCCGATCCAGCCAGCGGCGGACGCCCGGCAGCGGCTTGACGCCACGCTCACGCATCAGCCTGCGATAAAGCGCCTCTTTCGCATCGCCGATCCGCGCGATCTCCGCATCGGTCAGATCCGCGCCCAGCCAATCGCGCAAAATGGCATCGTTGCGCCAGCCAAACGACGCAGCGAAACGCTCGCGGGCCAGATCGAAGCCTTCCGCCGCCATCGTGTCGCGCCAGGCCAGCCAATGATAATCCGCGGAGTCGAGCAGCGTGCCGTCGACGTCCCACAGCACCGCACGCGCGCGGCCCGTCGTCGTGTTTTGGTCTATCATCGATGATCGCTCCCATCTGTCGTAACCAAATGATGATCCATGCCCATCGGTCGGCAGAGATTGTACCAGTGTCCTGGGCGTCTTCTGCTACGCCCGTATGATACACACAAGAGTACTGAGAAAGGGCATACCTCTCGTACTAGCTGCGCGGCTTGACCCGACCATACCGGCTCGTTATCCTGACGTTACACATCCCCTTAAAAAGATATGTGGATATGCTGGTAGCTACTGAGACGATACGCTTCTTGCTATGTAAACTTGCGGACGAGCACTACGGCCTGTCGATGGATGTCGTGCGCGAGGTGCTGCGCTGGCGCACGCCCACGCCAATTCCGGGCACGCCGCAGACGGTGATCGGCATGCTCCATCACCGGGGGGCGATTCTGCCCGTGCTCGACGTGCGCTCGCTGCTGGGCATCGGCAAGCCGCTGCCGACACGCAGCACGCGGATTATCGTCGTGGAGCAGGGCGCGATCCAGGCGGGCATCATCGGCGATGCGGTTGCCGACATCGTCTACATCGACGACGGGGCGGTCGAGCCGCTGCCATCGTCGCTGCCAGCCGCGCAGGCGCAATATCTCTCCGGTCTGGTCACATACGATGATCAGCCGGTCGCGCTGCTCGATCTGCCGGCAATCTTCGCGACGATCACGGCAGAGCACGATGCACGATGAGCAATTGATCATCGTGGCAGCGGGCGGGCAGCAGTATGCCGTGCCGCGCCGGACAGTGCGCGAGCTACAGCGGGCGGGCGCGGAGCAACCGCTGATCGGGCTGGCCGATCTGCTGGGAGCGACGACCGCCGCCGACGAGCAGTACGCGCTGGTCGTCGCTGGCACCGAGCGAGATGTCGCGTTTCGCGTGCGCCGCGCCGATCTGCGCGAGGCGCTGCCGCGGTTCCAGCTTCCGGCCTGGCTCGCAGGGCAGGCCCATCCAGCCGTATGTGGGCTCATTCTTGACGATACCGAATTAATGCCGTTGGTTGACCTGGTGCAACTCGCGCTTCAGATTGGATACGATGCTCCATGAACCTGTCGATTGTACAACGCCTGGTACCTGATGTTTCGGCGCATGATACCGACGACACCGCCCGCTACCGCCCGCTGGTTCAAGCGATCGGGCTGGGCGGGATAGCTGGCTTTGGGCTCATGGCCGTGGCGATCCTGCTGGTCTGGCTCCAGACCCACGAGCCGAACCTGCTCTGGCCGCTGTGGGTTTCGCTGATCGCAGTTGTCGCCGGTATGCCGGTACCGCTGCTGGCGTTTCGCAACCAGATCATGCGGGCCGGACGCTACAGTCTGATCTACCTGATGATCGCGATCACGATCGAGATCTGGGCGTATAACGGCATCACCGGGCCGGTTCCCGTCTACTACGTGCTGCCGATTATCCTGGCCGGGCTGATGAGCGGCATCGGCGACAGCATGCGGATGGGCGTAATCGTCCTGCTGTGCTACGTGGCGCTGGCTGTGCTGGAGGCGTTCGGCGTGATCGTGCCGCGACGAGTTGAGAGCGAGATGCTCAATCTCCTGTTTAGCACGCTCAACTACGTGCTCACGTTTCTTGTCGTCACGATGACGATCACCGTCTCGACCAGCTCGCTGGACAACAGCTCGGCCAAGGCGCGCACCTGGGCGCAGGAGCTCTTGCAGACCAATAAGATGCTGCTCGAAAAGAACGCGCAGCAGATCGAGCTGGCGTCCGAGCTTTCGGCTGCCGCCTCCGAGATGTCGGCGACCTCACAGCAGCAGGCCAGCGGCGCGACCGAGCAGGCGTCGGCGGTGGCCGAGGTGACATCGACGATCGAGGAGCTGGGCTATACCTCGCGCCAGATCGCGCAATCGGCGGAGCAGGTCAGCGATGCCGCCAGCGCGACGCTCGAAAATATCAGCCAGGGCCAGAGCGCCGTGGACGAGAGCGTCGCCGCGATGGAGCGCATCAAAGGCAAGGTGCAGGATGTTGCAACCCGCATTCTGGCGCTGGGCGAGCGCTCGCAGCAGATCGGCGAGATCATCGATCTGATCGACGATATTTCGGATGAGACGCATCTGCTGTCGCTGAACGCCGCGATCGAGGCCGCAGGCGCGGGCGAGTACGGGCGGCGCTTCGCGGTGGTGGCCGCCGAGGTCAAGAATCTCGCTAACCGCACGATCGCCGCCGCCAAAGAGGTCAAGAGCGTCGTCGCCGAGATCCAGGCCGCAACCTCGTCGGCGGTCATGGCGACCGAGGAGGGCGTTAAGGAGGTCGAGCGCGGCGCGCTGCTGGCGAATCGCGCCGGTCAGGTGATGGATACGATCGTGATGATGGCCGAGCGAACGGTCCAGTCGTCGCAGGAGATCAGCCTGGCAACCTCGCAGCAGCAGACGGCCAGCGAGCAGGTCGTCGAGACGATGCGCGATGTCGCCGAGGTATCGCGGCAGACTGCGGCAGGCTCGCGGCAGATGGCCGAGGCGGCGGCAACGCTGACGGCGATTGCCGAGCGGCTGCACGGCCTGACGAGTAGCGTGTAGCAGAGAAGCGCAAAGAACAAAGAACAAAGAGCAGAGCCTATGCTCGTATCCTTTGTTCTTTGTTCTTGATTTTTGTATATACCGGCACTATCCCGAATCGAACAAGCCCTTTATGTTTCTCGCATAGCTGACATGAATCACAGAAAAAGAAGTCATTAAACAGCAATTGGTTCCTTTCTCGTTTTGTTCTTTGCTCTCTGTTCTCTATTCTCGTTTTGTTCTTTGTTCCGTTGTTCTTTGTTCTCTGTTCTCGCTTTATTCTTTGACCTATGGATCTCAGCGCGTTCTACGCCCAATTCCGCGAAGAAACCATCGACAATGTCCGCGTGATTGCGGAAGGATTGCTGGCGCTCGAAAACGATCCCGGCGATCGGGCGACGCTTGATGGCGTCTTTCGGGCGGCGCATACCGTCAAAGGCTCGTCGCGGCTCCTGGGCTTCGGCGCGGTTGCCAATGTCGCGCACGCGATGGAGAGCCTGCTGGGGGCGCTGCGCGATGGCAACATCGCGCTCTCGGCCACGCTCAACGATCTGCTGCTCAAAGCCAACGATACCTTGCTGACGCTTGCCACGGCGGCCAGCGAGCAGCGCAGCGTGGAGATCGATACCACGGCGCTAATCGCCCGGCTTGAGGGCGCGGCCAGCGGTCAGCCGCTCCCAGATCCGGCTCCAAACAGCCCCGCGCCCGATCCGGTCGATGCATTGCCTGCGGACGAGCAGCCGCCCGCAGGCGAGCCGCCCGTAGCCGCAGCCGAGACGACACCGACGACAGCGGCGACACAGGCGCCACCGGCCAGCACGCGGCCCACGGCAGCGGTGTCAGCGCCGACAGCACCGGCGGCAGCGCCCACAGCGCCCCCCGCACCATTGACACCCACGGCGACAGCGGCGAGCCCACGAGCGCAGCGCGGCACGGTGCGGGTGCGCGTCGATCGGCTCGACCGGCTGCTGGCGGTCGCGGGCGAGCTGATGGTGGGGCAGCAGGAAGATACGCTGCATCTCCAAAGCTTACAAACGCTCACGTCGCTGATCTCGCAGCAGCAGCGCACGCTTCAGGCGCTTGAAGGCGAGCTGCGTCACGCGCGTCTATCGCCGTCGCAGCGCCAGAGCGTCACGCACCGGATCAACGAGCTGCAGACTCGATCCGGCGAGCTTGGGCAGATCGTTCGCTCTCAGCACGATATGTACGCCCGGCATACCGCCGCGCAGGCGCTACTGGTCGACGAGCTGGAGGCCGAGGTGTTCGCGGCGCGACTGGTGCCGGTGGCGACGATCTTCGCCACGCTGCCGCGCGCCGTCCGCGAGCTGGCCCGCACGCTCAACAAGCAAGTCGAGCTTGAGCTGCAAGGCGAAGAAACCGAGGCCGACCGCAAAGTGCTTGATGCGCTGAGCGATCCGCTGCTGCATATGGTGCGCAACGCCCTCGACCACGGCCTGGAGTCGGCTGAGGAGCGGGCGAGCGCCGGAAAGCCCCCGACCGGGCGAGTCATCGTCGCGGCGACCGCCGAGCACGGGCAGATCCGCATCGACGTGATCGACGATGGGCGGGGCATGAACCCGACGGCGCTGCGGGCGGCGGCGGTTCGCAAAGGGCTGCTCGACGAGCAATCGGCGGCGATGCTCAACGATGCCGAGGCGATCGATCTGATCTTCATGCCGGGCTTCTCGATGAGTCCGATCATCACCGACGTATCGGGGCGCGGCGTCGGCATGGACGTGGTTCGCTCGCGCATGGTCGAGCTTGGTGGTCAGGTCGCCGTGGACAGCACGCCTGGCCGGGGCACGACGATCTCGCTGATTCTGCCGGTGTCGCTGATGACCTCGCAGGTGCTACTGGTAGAGGCGGGCAAGCAGCTCTGGGCGCTGCCCTCGCGTAGCTGCCAGAGCCTACTGCGGCTGGAGCGCGAGGCGGTCCATCGCGTCGAAGGGCAGCCGCTGATCCAGATCGACGGCAGGCTGGTGCCGCTGGTGACGCTGGCCGATCTGCTCGATCTGCCGCAGGACGACGTTAAGCTCGCGCGCGACCACGCACTGCTGATCGGCACGACGCGCCCGACGGCGGTGCTGGTCGATCGGCTGGTAGACGAGCGTGAGGTCGTGGTCAAGCCGCTTGGCCCGCTCTTTCCCAATCATCCGCTCGTCTCCGGCATCGCGCCGCTGCCTGACGGCTCGCTCGCCGTGGTGCTGAGCGCTCAGGGCCTCCTCAGCCGCACCCGACGGGCGCGCAGAGCAAGCTTCGCCAGCAAGAAGGCCGCGCGCAGGCATCGGCTGCTAATCACCGACGACTCGTTTACGACCCGCGAGCTGCTGCGCTCGATCCTGCAATCCGCCGGCTACGACGTCACAACAGCGGTCGATGGGCAGGACGCGCTGGACAAACTGCGCGCCGATCAGCGCTTCGATCTGGTCGTCAGCGATGTCGAGATGCCTCGGATGGACGGCTTTGGCCTGACCTCCAACATCCGCACCGATCCGGCGCTGACACACATCCCCGTGATCATCGTCACCAGCCTGCACTCAGACGAGCACAAGCGCCAGGGCATCGTCGCGGGAGCGCAAGCCTACATCGTCAAATCGCAGTTCGATCAATCGAATCTGCTGGCTGCCGTGCGCGATCTGGTGGGCGCAGCGCCGTGATAGCCGTCCCTTTCCGTATCTATCAAACGGCGACAAAAGTGTAGGCTCCAGTACTATACCCGCGTGCTGGAGATTCTCGTATGCTGCACAACAGTCATGAACCGGGTTGAGCGATTATCCACGCCGCACATAGAGAGACAGTTCTTACAGCCACCAAGTGATACGTAGCGCATGCGATATCGGCACGATCGCATGCTGGAGGTTTGCATGAGCGCCACCATCCTGATTGTCGACGATAGCAGACTCGTTACCGACATTGTCAAAATGCGGCTGGAAATGTACGGCTACGAAGTCCAGGTCGCGCATAGCGGCGAAGACGGGCTGGATCGGGTCCACGATGTTATGCCCGACCTGATCGTGCTGGACGTTCAGATGCCGGGCATTGATGGCTACGAGGTCTGCCGCCGCCTGCGCGAACAACCGGCGCTGGAAGATCTGCCGATTATCATGCTGACCTCGATGGACGACCGGCGCGCGGGCTTTGAGGCAGGTGTCGATGATTACCTCAACAAGGATCTCGATCTGCTGGATCTGCCCAACCGGGTCAAAGTACTGCTCGGCGTATAACTATTCATGAGTTTCAAGTTTCGAGTTCTGAGTTCTCCCTGGTTCTTAGTTCTCGGTTCTTTCGTCCGCGTCCCTGGATTCGATCGCTTCGGAGTTGCGATACCGCTATGCCTATCCGTGTGTTGATTGTCGATGACTCTGCGCTGATGCGTCGCGCACTGACGGCGCTGCTCACGTCCGATCCTGAGATCGAGGTCGTCGGGACGGCGCGTGATGGGCAGGCTGCGATCGAGCAGGTGGTAGCGCTGCGGCCCGATGTGATTACGATGGATGTGCGCATGCCGGTGATGGACGGCTTGCAGACTACCGAGCACATCATGGCGTACTACCCGACGCCGATCCTGGTGCTGACGGCCTCGCTCTCGCGCTTCGATATCGACATCACCTTCCGCATGCTTGGCCTGGGCGCGCTCGATGTGATGGAAAAGCCCTCCAGCAGCGATCCCGGTGGTCTGGAGCAGGCCCGCGCCGCGCTGATCAAGCGGATCAAAGTCTTGTCGCGCGTGCGCGTCGTGACGCATCTCCGTGGTCGGCGGCGCTCCATGCGCGACACGTCGGAAGCCGACAGCAGCGATGCGGCCCAGCGGCGACTTCGCGGCTCTCGTCCGCTCGGCGGCGGCGACGCGCTGCGCCGCGCGCGCGGCTCGCGCCCATTATCCGGCACGGACTCCCTGCGCCGCACACGGGGAACGCTCTCGCTGGCGCCCGGCGATGCCGCCCAGCGCAGGCTGCGCGGCTCCCGTCCGCTCGGATCTGCGCCGCCGAGCACCTCTACGCCCGGCGATGCCGCCCAGCGCAGGCTGCGCGGCTCCCGTCCGCTCGGATCTGCGCCGCCGAGCACGCCGCCAGCGAAAACACCCGCTACGCCCCCGACGACCAGCCCGGCGGCAAAAACGCCTGCCAGCGCTCCGGTGAACCCGCCGCCGATCGTCACGCGGCGCTCGACGATGGGCGCGGCCAACAAGGTGATCGTGATCGGCGCGTCGACTGGCGGGCCGCGCGTGGTGCAGCAGATCTTGCGCCAGTTGCCGGTCAACCTGCCTGCCTCGGTCCTGCTGGTGCAGCATATTGCGGACGGCTTTACGCGCGGCATGGTCGACTGGCTGGCCGCATCCACTCCGATGCCGGTTCAGCTTGCGAAGTCGGGCGATATAGCGCTGCCCGGACGAGTCTTTGTCGCGCCCGACAACATGCACCTGCTGATCGACGGCGACGGCGTGCTGAGCCTCTCGTCGCAGCCCGCGCTGCTCCAGCGGCCCTCGGTGGATGTGACGATGCAGCGCGCGGCGGAGGCCTACGGCACCCGCGCTATCGGCGTGCTGCTGACCGGCATGGGCCGCGATGGGGCGTCGGGCATGGGCGCGATCTACCGCGAGGGCGGCTATACCATCGCTCAGAACAGCGAAACCTGCATCGTCTTTGGCATGCCGCGCGCCGCGATTGAGGCGCAGGTAGTCCACGAGGTGCTGAGTCCAGAGGCCATCGCGGGCCGCTTGCAGGTCTTGCTGCGCGAGAACGTGGTCAAGGAGCAACGCTGATGCGACCGACTCTCTCCACCGCCCAGTTTCAAACGCTCGCCGGCAGCATCGCCGAGTACAGCGGCTTTTTGATGGACGGCAGCCGCCATCGATCGCTTGAGAGCGCCATCGCGGTGCGCATGGAAACGCTTGGCCTCGACGAGACACACACCTATCTGCAACAGATCGACGCCGCCGAGCTGCACCGGCTGACGGAGCTGGTCGTCAACCATGAGACGCAGTTCTTCCGCACTCCGGCGCATCATCGCGCGCTGCGCGAGCATATTTTGCCTGCGCTGCACCGCGAGCGCACAGCGGCCATGCCGCTCCGCTGCTGGAGCGCTGGCTGCGCTACCGGCGAGGAGCCGTACTCGCTGGCGATCTCGATCCTTCAGACGCTCGGCGAGCCGTTGCCGCGCCAGGTGGAGATCCATGCTACCGACATCAGCACCCAGGCGCTGGCGAAAGCGCAGCTTGGGCGCTACCGGGGCCGCACGCTGATGAATGTCAAGCAGGAAGAGTTCACGCGCTACTTCACGCCGGATCAGGGCTACCATCTGGTGCGGCCTGAGGTGCGCGCGCTGATCCACTTCGAGCAGCATAACCTGCACACGCCCGTGCCGAAATGGGCGCGCGCGCTCGATATTATCTTCTGCCAGAACGTGACGATCTACTTCTCGGTGGATGTGTGCCGGGCGTTAATGGCTCGCTTCTTCGAGGTCCTACGACCGGGTGGGTATCTTTTCCTGGGCTTCTCCGAGACTCTGTGGCGTATCTTCGACCGCTTTGAGACGGTTGAACTGGCGGGAGCATTTGTCTATCGCAAGCCGCTGCCGCGCACGGGCGCACTGCGGGCACGGCATCAGCACCAGCTTCGCGAGCGAACCGAGCGCGCCGCAGCGCGCGAAAGCCAGAAGCTCCTGCGCGAGCAGCCAGCGCCCTTCGAGGCACCACCCCGTGAGCGCACCCCCCAGCGCGAAGCGCGGCCTCGTACGGCAGCGCGGCTACCGTCCCGCCCGCCCGCGCCGACGAGTCAGGCATTTCTGGATCAGGGCCTGGCCCACCTGCAAGCCGGACAGCTCGACGATGCGCTGCACACGCTGCGACGAGTGCGCGCCGACGAGCCAGCCTACCCGCACGCGCTGGCGGCCATCGCCCGCATTCATGCCAATCGCGGCGACTGGGAGCAGGCGGCGACCGAGGCGCAGCGCGCGATCGAGTGCGATGTGCTGGTCCATGACGCGCATCTGCTGCTGGGAATGCTCTACGCCAACCAGGAGCGCTGGGACGAGGCGGTGATCCATCTTGAGCGCGTGCGCTATCTGCTGCCACAGGCACCGCTGCCGTCGTTCCATCTGGCGAACGCCTACCGCAGCCAGCAGCGGCTCGACCTGGCCGAGCGCGAGTACCGCAGCGCGCTGCGCAAGCTGGCCGACCTGGACGAGGCTGAGGTCCTGGATGGCGTGACCGTCGCCTGGCTACGTGAAACATGTCAGCGGTTTTTGCAACATCTCGAAGCCGATCGATTCCAACACCGCTAGTTTAGAGGATGCCTTGCATGTCGTGGAAAAGTCTCGTGAGCCATCGCTCTCCCCATCAACGCCTGACGGGACGCCCCGCGGTGGTTGCGCGGAGGCCGCGACGGGCAACACCCGGCGATCACCCTGAATTAGCTCAAGATCTGCGCATGGCGCGCGAGCTACAGCAGGGCTTGCTGTTGCAGACGGTGCCGCGCTTGCATAAATGGGAGCTGGCCGCAGCCTCGCTGCCCGCGAGCGAGCTCGGCGGCGATCTCTACGATTTTCCGGCGCTGGACGACAACTGGCACGGCCTGATGATCGGCGATGTCTCAGGGCACGGCCTGGCGGCGGCGCTGCGCATGGCCGTGGCGCGCACGCTCTTTCGGCAGATCGCCCGCGAAAAGCTCGCGCCGGGCGCGACGCTGGCCGCGCTCAACCGCGCGCTGATCAGCGAGATGCCCCACGGCATGGTGACGATGCTCTACGTCCACGCCGAGATTCATACCGGCACGCTGCATATCGCCAACGCCGGGCATAACTTCCCGGTGCTGATCGGCCATGATGTCCATGAGCTTGAGGTGACGGGCCTGCCACTGGGGATCGACCCCGACGCCGAGTACGAGACGATCACCGCGACGCTGGCTCCCGGCGAGACGGCGCTGCTCTATACCGACGGTATCACCGAGGCCAGCGATCCCCGCGAGCGGATGTACGGCTTTACCCGGCTGCAATCGCTGCTGCTGCGCAGCCACCAGCAGCGTCCGCGCTCGATGATGGCGACGATCCTCAACACGGTCAAGACATGGAGCGGCAACACGCTGGCCGACGACATGACGATGGTGGTGATGCGCCGACGGCTGCCCGATCTGAACGCCGAACTGCGCAACATCAGCGTCGATGTGATGGGCGAGATGGGCGCGGCGGCGCTGTGGGTCGAGATCGGGCAGATCCCGGCGGATGTGCAGGAGTGGCAGGCGGCGCTGCCGCAGATCGGCAAGATCGTGCAGGCTCGTCATGGGCGCGGCCTGAGCCGTGAGCTGCTGGCCCAGCTCCGATTGACGCTGGAGGAGTACCGCACGACGGTACGCGCAGAAATGGATGCATGTGTATAGCTGTGTGGAGCCGGTACTCGCGCGTGACACGACGTGCCAACCGTTATGAGCGCGCGATCGACCGGCCAGCTCCCCGTTCTACGTTGCAGGAGCCATAGATGATTACCTCCGAGCCGCTGGTGTTCATGCCGCTCGACCTCGATACCTTTGTGGGCAGCGAGCGCTTTATGGACGGCTCAGAACTGGGCACGGCCTTTACCCAAGGCATTCGCGCCTATCTCAGCGCGCAGTACCCGGAAGCCGTAGAACGTTTCAAAGCAGCGCTGATCGCGGCGTATGTCGATGGGACGCAGCACGCGCTTATCTCCGACCGCGAGCGCGCGATTATTTATCTCTATATTGGCAACGCCTGGGCCTTTGCCGAAGATTGGGATGCGTCGCTGCGCGAGTACCTTGAGGCCGTGCGCACCGATCCGTCGCTGTCTGAGGCGCACTACAATCTCGGCGTGGCCTTCGCGGCCATGGGCCAGACCGAGCGGGCCATCGCGGCCTTCAAGGAGGCGCTGGAGCACAACGATGGCCTGTACGAGGCGCATTTCGCGCTCGGACGCTGCTACCAGCATCTCGACGACTCGGTGCGGGCCTATATTCACTATGCCTCGGCGCGCGAGGTGCGGCCACAGGCGGGCGAGCCGCTCTACTACATGGGCCTGATGCATCAGCGCCACGGCGCGCACGAGCTGGCGCAGCGCTGCTTTGCCGAGGCGCTGCGCGTCGAGCCAACCTTTATCTCGCCCGAATCGGAGCCGCAGGAGCTCGTCAACAAAACCGAGGCCGACACCTCGCAGTGGTACTATCGCCTCTCCGACGATCTCAAAAACCAGGGCGCGGAAGAAGAGGCCGAGCGGATCTACCGCGCGCTGCTGGAATGGAAGCCGGAGGAGCATCGCGCGCGCTTTCTGCTGGGCAACCTCCTGGCACGGCGGCGGCGCTGGGAAGAGGCCGTGCGTGAATATCTGCATATTCCGCCGCAGGACCCGTTCTATGTCGCCGCGCGGCTGCGCATCGCGGCGGTGCTGCGTCTGGGCAAGCGCCTGAAGCAGGCCTACACCATCCTCTACGAGTGCGCGCGGCAGCGTCCGACCGAGGGCCAGATCTTTGTGCAGATGGGCAAGCTGCTCTACGATCTGGGCAAGCCCCAGGCGGCGGCTCGTGCGCTTGAGCGCGCCACCCACCTGCTCGGCGACGACTCGGTCGCGTTCTATTTGCTCGGCTTTATGTATCTGGTGATCGGCAAGGAGCACTGGGCGATTACCGCGTGGAAGCAGGCGATTACGCTGACGCCGCGCGCCGCCTCGCTGCGCTACGATCTGGCCTGCATCTACATTCGGCGTGGACGGCACGATCTGGCGACGGTGGAGCTGGAGGCCGTGCTTGAGCAAAAATCGCAGGACATCGAGGCGGCCTTCCTGCTGGGCACCTGCTACAAGGAGCTGCTTGAGCCCGCGCGGGCGATCCCGCTCTTCGAGCAGGTGATCAAAGCCCAGCCGAACCATGCCCAGGCGTTGTACTACCTGGGAGCGTGTTATCTCCAAACCGGCAACACCCCCGTCGGGCGGGCCTACCTGCGGCGCTACGATCGGTTCATGGCGCGCGGTGGTCGCGTCCCTCGATTGCCGCATCAAGTCATGCCCTCATCTTCGTAATGGTCGGAGCGTAGTGTATGCATCGTGTAACGTTATCCATCCCTTCTGATCCGGCGTTCGAGCGAGTTGTACGGGCCAGCGCGGCGGAACTTGGCGATACGCTCGGCTTCGACCCTGAGCGGATTGAGGACTTGAAGCTGGCCGTGAGCGAGGCCGTCAACAACGCGATCGATCACGGCAGCAAACGTCAGAGCCATCTTCCGGTGGATGTGTCGTTCAGCGTGAACGGCGATCATCTTGAGGTGCGCGTGACGGATCACGGCGGTGGTGTGGAGCGGATCGACTGGAGCAGGCGGGTGGTCGAAGAAGACAACCTGGACGCCGGAATGCTGCGCGGCTTCGGCATGTATCTGATCAGCTCGCTGGTCGATCAGTGCGAAGTGACCAGCACCGCCGAAGGCACGGTTATGACCTTACGAATCTTCCGCAAGCCGGAGGAGTAAGCCGCGATCGAGCCGGGATGGTCTGCCGAACCGGCACGAGCGGCAGCGATCGAACCAACGCATTTATGCAAGCGTATTGGCTACCATAGAAAGGATGTTCATATGGCTCAGCACACGATCCGACGCGAAGAACAAGGCGATCTGGCGGTTTTGCGCATCAGCATGCCCAGCATCGACGCCATCTCGGCGGGATTGATTGAGCAGATGTGCAGCGATATGCGTCCGATCACGGCGCTCGATTTCGCGCAGGTCAACTTTATCAACTCAGCCGGAATCTCGGCGCTGCTCAAGTTTGTCGTCGCGGCGCGCAAATCGGGCTACAAGCTGTTTGCGATCAATGTCAGCCCGCACCATCAGAAGATCTTCAAGATGGTCGAGATGTCGCGCTTCATGCCGATCGTCGACGAGGCCGATCTCGCGGCGTATCGCGAACCAGCCCGTGTTTGATTGGGTATAATGCTGCCAATCGTTGAACGTTTAGAGGATGTACGCGGCGATCTTCCCTATCAGCCTGCGGCAGGACCGCAGGCCAATCTCTTCCATCGCGTGCCGCCTGTGATCGTCACATGTTTGGGAGCAGTAGGGTGAGTCAACGGCGGGCAGATCTTTTGCTGGTATTGATCGCGCTTATCTGGGGCACAACGTTTACCATCGTCCACGAGGCGGTGGCGACGTTTCCGGCATTGGCGCTGATCGCACTGCGGTTTGGATGCGCGGCAGCGGTCTTCTTGCCGACGCTGGCGCGGCGACGGGCCGAGCTAACCCGACAGGTCGTAGTGGTCGGCGCGCTGCTGGGCGCTCTGTTATTTGCCGGGTTTGCCAGCCAGACGCTCGGCCTTCAGTACACCAGCCCGGCGCGGGCCGGATTCATCACCGGGCTGAACGTGGTGCTGGTGCCGCTGCTTGGCCTGGGCTTTGGGCAGCAGCCGCCCCGGCGCGCGGTCGTCGGCGTGGCGCTGGCCGTGGTTGGCTTAGCAGTTCTTTCGTGGGGCTGCCGCATACCGTGGCTTGGCTGTACCGTGGGCGTGGACGCGACGCCCGCCCAGCGCTTGGGCGACCTGCTGGTGCTGGTCTGCGCGTTTGCGTTCGCCATGCATATCGTCGCGGTTAGCCGCTGGGCAACCACGCTGCCGATCGTGCCGATCAACACGGTTCAGTTGATCGTCGCGGCGCTGCTGGCAACCGGCGCGGCGATCATGAGCGATTGGCCGCTTCCCGCGCCGTCCTGGGGCGTCTGGGGAGCCGCGCTGTTTCTGGGATTGGTTGCGACCGCGCTGGTGTTCGCGCTGCAACTGAAGCTGCAACGCTACACCACGGCGACGCATACGGCGTTGATTTTTGCGCTTGAGCCGGTCTTTGCGGCGCTCTTCTCGTGGCTGTGGATCGGCGAGGTGCTGACGGCGGCGGTCTGGCTCGGCGGCGGCCTGATGCTGCTGGGCGTGATCGTGGCCGAGGTTTCGCTCAGCCGCAATGCGTCACCCGACAAGCTGGCCCAGGTGATCGCCGACGACGTGATGCTGGACGGTGCGCGATGATCGCGGCGGTGCTCTTCGACCTCGACGGGCTGCTGGCCGATAGCGAGCCGCTGCAAAAAAGAGCGTGGCATCGCTTTGTCGAGCGCTACGATCGCGTGCTTGAGCCGGAGCTGATCGATCGCATGTTTGGCCTGCGGCTGCTCGACAGCGCCGCGCTGGTGCGCCAGGAGTTGAGCCTGCCGCTCTCGGTCGAGCAGGTGATGGCAGAGCGCGACGCGCTTTTTCTGGACTCGCTGCCGGGCGTGCTCCAGCCAATGCCGCAGGCGAGCGCGACGGTCGCGGCGATGCACAGGCTTGGGCTGCGCACGGCGCTGGCGACATCGGGACACCAGCGCTATGTGACGATCGCGCTGCGTGAGCTGGGGCTGGAGCACGCCTTCGATGCGATTGTCACCGGCGATACGGTGACACGGGGCAAGCCCGCCCCGGATATTTTCTTACGAGCCGCCGAGCTGCTGGACGTGTCGCCCGCGCAGTGCGTGGTGGTGGAAGATGCGCCGCATGGGATCGCAGCCGCGCGGGCGGCGGGCATGTTCGCAGTGGCGGTGCCCAACGAGCTGACACGCGATCTCGACTTCGGCGCGGCGCAGATGCTATGCCAATCGCTGGGCGCGTTTCGAGTCTGGATCGAGCAGCAACAACGGCAGGTTGGACGATGAGCGATACGACGCTGGTGGTGCTGGTGACGGCACCAACGATCGAAGAGGCGGCGCAGCTTGGCCGGGCGCTGGTAGAAGAGCGGCTGGCCGCCTGCGCGAACCTTGTGCCGGGCCTGCGGTCGATCTATCGCTGGCAGGGGGCGATCCAGGATGATGCCGAGGTGCTGCTGCTGATCAAGACCAGCGCAACGCATCTCGATCAACTGACACAGCGGATCGTGGAGCTGCACTCATATGAGACGCCTGAGGTGCTGGCGCTGCCAGTTGTCGGCGGCTCGTCGGCGTATCTACAATGGCTAGCCATGCAGGTGGGACCGGAGGACCAGCCATGATCTCACAGACCTTTCAGGAAGACTCGTCCTCACCATCGCCCGCATCGGAGTCGGACACGTTCGACCAGATCCTTGACCGACAGCTCCAGCAACTGCTGCTCGACTTACAGCTCTACGTGCCGTACGATGTCGCGGCGGTCTGGCTGGGCCATGACGATCACCCGGCCCTGCGCGTGGTCTATCCCGACCACGCGGTGCTGCCGTCGACGCTATCGCCGCGCCATTTTATCTTTCAAACCACCGCCGAGGCCGCGCGAATCGCCGATCTGCACAGCCAGCCGGACATTCACGAGGGCGATCTGCGCTGCTGGCTGGGCGTGCCGCTGGTGCTGCACGGCATGCGGCGCGGCTGGGTCGAGATGCTCAGCACACAGCCGAATCGGTTTAGCGACACCCATCTGCGGCAGGCCGAGACGCTGGTACGCTACGCGGCGCTCGGCCTGGCGCAGCTCGAAGTGGCAGCGCACACGCGGCATGAGATGGCGGCGCAGCGCCATATGCTGCGCGGCATCGAAGCGGCGCTGCTCGCGCCCAGCCTGCGCGATACGTTTCAGGCGCTGCTCGGAGAAATCGTGACGGCGAGCGAAGCCGTGGCGGGAACGCTGATGCTGCCGACCGAGCTGGCCTATGGGCTTGGCTTCAATCAGGCGGTGCCGCCGCCACCAGATGCAGGCCCGATCGAGGACGAGCGCCTGATGACGGTCGTCGCGCAGTGGCCGCAGCCCGATCCGGCGGGCCAGCCCGATCCAGCAGCCGGGTCGGCGGCGACGATGCAGCGGGGCGAGGCCGGGCTGGTGCTACCCTTTATCCACGAGCACGAGGCGCTCGGCTGGGCCGAGCTGTATTACACGACACCGCTGCCGTTTGGCGTGGTCGAGCCTGCGGCGCTCCAGCAGATCAGCGCGATCGTGACGGCGCTGATGGTCTGGCTGCGCGAGCAGATCCAGTGTGAGCAGCAGGCGCAGCAATCGGTGCGTATGCTGGTGCAGCATATCCACC
The DNA here is from genome assembly GCA_036374795.1 of Herpetosiphonaceae bacterium. Taxonomy (NCBI): domain Bacteria; kingdom Bacillati; phylum Chloroflexota; class Chloroflexia; order Herpetosiphonales; family Herpetosiphonaceae; species Herpetosiphonaceae bacterium. The sequence continues at coordinate 14,637 of DASUTC010000339.1, read as the reverse complement.
AGATGCGCTCCAGCGCGATCAGCGATCTGGTCGAGGGTCTGGCGCACGAGCTCCAGAATCCGATCAGCGCGATTATCGGGCTGGCCTCGCTGCTGCGGCGCGACCCGACGCTCCCGGAGGCGGCGGACAGCGATGCGCAGGCGATCATCGCCGAGGCGCAGCGCGTCGGCGAGTTTGTCAAGCGGCTGTCGAACTTCGGCCATACCAGCGCCATGACCAAAGTGCCGGTCAAGCTCAACGAGGTCGTCGGCGATACACTGGCCGTGGTCAAGGGCCTGACCCAGCAGCGACAGGTGGCGCTGCATTGCCGTCTGCCGGAAGAATCGCCGGTGGTGCTCGGCAATCGAGCGCAGTTACAGCAGGTCTGCCTGGATCTGCTCAACAACGCGCTCGACGCGATCGAAACCAGCGACGAGCCGGAGATCACCGTCGAGGTCGGCTGCGAGGGCCAGTGGGCGCTCGTGCGGATCGGCGATAACGGCTACGGCATTCCCGAAGATCTGCGCGACCGGATCTTCGCGCCTGGGTTTACCACCAAAACCTCCGGCGGTATGCGGCGCGGCCTCGGCATCGGGCTACCGATCGCCCTGGACATCGTTCGCAACCACTGGGGCACGATCACCGTTACCTCGCAGATCTGGGAGGGAAGCTGTTTTACAATGCGTTTGCCGCAGATCTAGACGTTCACTATTGTTAACGGTACACTTCTGATACTACGCCCACCCGTAAGGAATGTCTCTATGCAGATAACCCAGGCGCTGAGTGCTCCAACGACGACTCCACGGCTGCTGGTCGTGGAAGATGATCCGCTGGTCCGAACCGTCTGCGTACGGTTGCTGAAGATGCGGCAGTATGAAGTCGATCAGGTTGACAATGGGCTGCGCGCATTAGAGCGGCTGGGCGAGGCGGCCTATGACATCGTGCTGACCGACCTGAGCATGCCGCTGCTCAACGGGCTGGGGCTGCTGCGCCAGGTCAGGGAGCGCTACCCCGACACCGACACGATCATGATTACCGCCTTCGGCTCGATCGACACCGCCAAGCAAGCGATCAAGCTCGGCGCGTTCGATTATCTGACCAAGCCGCTGGAGCTTGACGACCTGGAGCGCACGGTCCAGACCTGTCTGGAGATGCGCGAGCTGAAACGCCTCCGCAACGAGCGCGAGACACTCTCGGAGATGGTCGCCCTGATGGAACTGAGCCGGACGATCTCGGCGCGGCTTGACGTGACTTCGCAAATCCGCGATTTTATCGGCCAGCTTCGCAACCGCTTCAGCCCGACGAGCGTGGCCCTCTCGCTGCTCGATCCCAACGAGCATAAGCTCACGCTGATGGATCAGAAAGGGATCGCCAACGGCATCGATGTTGGACGGGCCGTGGCGCTGACCAGGCTGAGCAGCGATGAGAGCATCGTACGGGCACACGCCGATCTGGTGAATCATCACGAAACCGAGAATCAGATTATGCATGTGCTGCGGGTGCAGGATCGGCCCGTGGGTGTGCTCCAGATGACCTGGAGCGAAAGCATGCCGCTGAGCGGTAAAGACGCGCAGCTCTTCGAGGTCTTCACCTCCAGTATGGCGGTCGCGCTGGAGAACGGACGGCTGTACAGCAAGCTGAAGCATCAAAATCTGCAAACGATCGCGGCGCTGGCGGCGGCGATCGATGCGCGCGATACGTACACCAGCGGCCACTCCGAGCAGGTGACGAAGTATGCCGTGCGCATGGCTGAGGTGATGGAGCAAACCGAAACCTGGATCGAGCGGCTGCGCTACGGCGCGCTGCTGCACGATGTCGGTAAGATCGGCGTGCCCGACTCGATCTTGCTGAAGCCGGGCGCGCTCACGCCCGAAGAGTTCGAGCGCATGAAGCAGCATCCGATCACGGGCGCGCGCATCGTCGAGCGGGTGCTGGACGATGTCCGCGATATTATTCGCCATCACCACGAGCGCTACGACGGCACGGGCTATCCCGATGGCCTCAAGGGCGAGGAGATCCCGCTTGAGTCGCGGGTGATCGCCGTGGCCGACGCGCTGGACGCCATGACCTCGGATCGAGCCTATCGCAAGGGCATGTCGGTGGAGCAGGCGGTCAAGATCTTGCGCGCCGGTCGCAACGAGCAGTGGCAGGGCGACATCGTGGATGTGCTGATCGATCTGATCGAGAGCGAGGGCGAGACGCTGCTGGAAGGCAAGGATCGGCCAGCGCAGGCCACGTTCTGCGACGGCAACATCGGGACGTTGATCCAGTAGGCCCTCACCCCGCTTCGCTGTGCCCAGCACCCCTCTCCCATCGCGATAGGAGAGGGGACGGGTGTGAGGGCCGGTGCTGGCCTCTAGCTAAACTACCTCCGGTATTCATGAAACACAAAACGATTCGGGAGTGTTTCCCGAATCGTCTTTGCTTTCCGTGTGATCGCGCAGCTAGTCCTGAAGCTCAAAGTTGGCGATCGGCGTGCCCTGGTGCAGCACAAAGAGATTGCCGTCGCGCGTCTCGACCTCGACGTACTCGCCGACCAGATGCTCCGGCAGCGGGCCGTACCGCTTGCCGCCGAAGCTGATCCGGTGGGTGCTGCTGACCTTCCGGCGCATCACGCCGCCCTCGTCATGCTCCTCCTCGCCGCCCTGCTCATCGACGGCCTCATCCTGTCCGCCCCGGTCAGCATCCGCAGCCGCACCCGGCTTACTGCGCTCCAATGCGCTCCACGGAATCACAAAGCGCTCGGCCTGATCGATGATCGGCTGTGGCAGCGCGGCGGCAAGCTGCTGGCGACGGCGGACGATCACGAAGGCGAGCAGCCCGCTGGCGAGCGCCAGGAGCAACCAACGAAATTGCTGTTGAGTCATATCGAACTCTCTACACTTTCTGTTATGGATGATGCCGTTTCGTGGCGGAGGCTACGCAGCAGTGTCAGATTACGAATATCGGCGCTCTCGTCGGGCTCTTTCGGCGTTTCGATCACCATCGGCAGCGCGGCAAAGCGCGGATCGTTGACCAGCAGCCGAAAGCCTTCAACGCCGATCTCGCCCTCGCCGATCGCGGTGTGCCGGTCCAGGTGGCTGCCAAGCTTGCCCTTGCTATCGTTGAGGTGAAAGGCCTTGATGCGCTCGGAGCCGACCAGGCTGATCAGGCGATCGAACACGGCCTCATAGCCTTCCGGCGTGCGAAAGTCGTAGCCTGCCGCGAAGATATGGCAGGTATCGACACACACGCCGACCCGATCGGGACGCGAGACGCGATCCAGCAGCCAGGCAATCTCCTCGAAGCGACTACCCAGGCAGGTGCCCTGTCCGGCAGTAGTTTCGAGCAGCACCATCGTCTCGCCGCCGACGCCCTCGGCAAACAGCCGGTTGAGCGCCTCGACCTCACGGGCCAGGCCCGCGTCGCAGCCTGAGCCGGTGTGCGCGCCCGGATGCGTTACCAGATAGGGGATGCCAAGCTGCTCGCAGCGCTCCAGCTCATGCGCAAAGGCCGCGATCGATTTTTCCCAGAGATCGTCTTTGGGCGACGCCAGATTGATCAGGTACGAGTCGTGGACGATCAGCGGGCCGATGCCGGTGCGCGCCTGCTCCGCCTTGAACTTTTGGATAGCTTCCTCGTCAAGCGGCTTGGCATTCCACTGCCGCTCGTTCTTGCTGAAGATCTGCATCGTCCGGCAGCCCACGGACTCGCCGCGCGCAAAGGCCGTGTACAGGCCACCAGAGATCGACATATGTGCGCCAAAATTCATGAAGCGCATTATAGCACCGCTGGCGTTGCGGCGCATCCTGTGCGGGAATTTTGAAAGCCGAGAACAAACGAAAGAACAAAAAAACCAGGCGCTCAACTTCTTTGTTCGCTTGTTCCCTTGCTCGCCTGATCCCTTGCTCCCCAACCCAGACTAAGGATATTGTAATCGTCCCATGTTCTGTAGCGCCGCGTCGTATGGTATAATGCGCGCCGCTTTACCACCCACACACAACGTTCTGTGCGATAGTTGGAGTGTTTCTCGTGCCCACGATCCTTATCGTCGATGACGATGCTAACTTACTTTCATCGCTTGGGGCAATCCTTGAGGCCGATGGTCATCGCGTGCTGCACGCCAGCAAGCTTGAGCAGGCAGGCCGCTTTGTCGCCACCGAGATCATTGATATTGTGCTGCTCGAAGTTGAAACCGACCACGGACATGGCTGGGATTTTCTCCGCGAGCTTGCCACACTCCGCAGCGCGCCCGTGGTCGTCATAAGCAGCCATGGCCTCGAAGAAGATGTTGTCGCCGCGTTCGATCTGGGCGCCGTCGATTATCTTGCCAAGCCGTTTCGGACCAACGAGCTGATCGCGCGGGTTCGTGTCCGCTTACGTGAGGCCCTGCGGCAGAGGCCGATCACGCCCCAGCCGCAGGCTCCGATCGGCGGGCCGGTTTCCCGACCGGCTGCACCGCCGCCTGCGAGCACGCCCGAAACAAGCATGTACGCCGCCGATGATTTCGATCGGGACGCGCCCGTCTTTATGGACGCCGCCGCCGAGCATTCGCTACTTCAGGAGCGCGCCGCCTTCGAGGCATATGCCGGGAACATTGAGGAGCTGCCGCTGGGACAACGCCTGCGCGCGGCCCGTCAGCGGGGCAACCTCTCGCTGGTACAGGTCGAACTCGACACCAAGCTGCGCATCTGGTATTTGCAGGCCATGGAGGAGGCCCGCTTCGGGATGCTGCCGCGCGGCATGGCCGAGCAGATGCTGCGCACCTACGCCAAGTACCTGGGCCTGGATGTCGAGCACGCTGTTGGCGATTTCCAGCGTGAGTTCGCCGATCTGCCTGTACAGCCGCTTGCCTACCTCGGCGGCAAGCCGGAGCCGCGTGATATTCCGCGCTGGCTCGTGATCACAGTTTCGGCGCTGCTGGCGCTGGCGCTCGGTATCGGCGGCCTCTGGTTCTTCGCCCCCGATCAGGTGATAGCGCTCAACAGCAACCTGCGCACGATGATCAGCCCGCCCACCGCGACGGCTACCCCGACGATCACGCCGCCCCCGACGCTGACGCCCACGCGCACGCCGGAGCCTACGGCAACCGCAACGGCGACGCCGACCACGACGCCAACCGTGACGCCGACCTCACCGCCGCCGCCGGAATTAACCGAGACGGCGACCGCAGGACCGTAGCGCCATTATGCCGGGGTGTGGGGCCTCCCCCACACCTTCCTCTTTCTCATGCACAATCACGTGTACAGTCCATGCTCGCTGATTCTCCGCTTGCTGAAGCTGATCGTCAAAAACGATCGCGGCATGATTTTTGCACTTTAATTCACAATATTGACCGAAGTTAAACCCTTTGTTATCCTTGGTACAACTGTCCTGCAAGACAGATTGACCATCACACCACGGCTGATCATCACATGTCAAGCACCTCAGTTTTACCGCGATACCGTGCAGCGCTGGTACGCTTGACCGTCCTCTGATCGTCAACATTGTTGTGTCGAAACGCCGACAATCCGTTGATGGCCCCCTGTTGAGATCAAAGAAGATCTCAGTCATTTAGGAGGATTCGAATGCCGAATTTGGTCCGTATCTCCCTTGGTCTTGGCCTCTCACTGGCCTGTGCTCTGGCCGCCCTTCAGCCCGCCGCCGCGTCTCCCACCGGCTCCGCGAAAGTCCCTGGTCAGTATATCGTCGTCCTGAAAGATAACGTCTCGGATGTCGATGGCCTGACCGGCAGGCTCGCCGCGCAGCATGGCCTTGGCGTGCTGCACACCTACAAGGCGGCGCTCAAAGGCTTTGCGGCAAAGGTTCCAGAAGGCAAGCTGGCCGATCTTCAAGCCGATCCAAACGTCGCATCGATCACCCAGGATGAAATCGTCTCGCTGCCTGTCCAGACCATGGCAAAGCCCGGCGGTGGCTCGCAGGCACAGAGCATCCCAACCGGCATTCTGCGTATTGGCGGTAACTTGAGCAGCACGCTTTCGGGCAACGGCTCCGGCTCGGTCAACGTCGACGTGGCGGTCATCGACACCGGCATTCAGATCAACCACCCCGATCTGAACGTGGTCGGCGGCAAGAACTGCCAGACGGGCAACTCCTACGATGACGGTCACGGCCACGGCACGCACGTCGCCGGTACGATCGCCGCGAAGGACGATGCCAACGGCGTTGTCGGCGTCGCGCCTGGCGCTCGTCTGTGGGCGGTGCGCGTGCTGAATAACTCCGGCTCCGGCACCACCTCGACGGTGATCTGCGGTATCGACTGGGTGACGGCCAACGCCGGTACGATTGAGGTCGCCAACATGAGCCTCGGCGGCTCCGGCAGCGATAGCAACTGCGGCGGCAGCGATACCTACCACAACGCGATCTGCAACTCGGTCAACGCGGGCGTGACCTACGCCGTCGCGGCGGGCAACTCGGCGGCGGACGCCCGGAGCTTCCGCCCGGCGACCTATAACGAGGTCATCACCGTCTCGGCACTGGCCGACTTCAACGGCGCGCCCGGCGGCGGCGCTGCGGCTACCTGCCGCGCGGACGTCGACGATACCTTCGCCGACTTCAGCAACTACGGCGCGGACGTGGACATCATCGCGCCGGGCGTCTGCATCAACTCCACCTGGAAGGGCAGCGCCTACAACACGATCAGCGGCACGTCGATGGCGTCGCCGCACGTCGCAGGCGCTGCGGCGCTCTACAAGGCCAACAACCCCAGCGCCTCGCCGAGCCAGGTCAAGAGCGCGCTCCAGAATGCGGGCAACCTCAACTGGAATACCGCGACCGACCCCGACGGCAACCCGGAGCGGCTGCTGAACGTCAGCAGCTTCTAGCGCTTCCGCACAATCCACGGCAATCGAGCGAGACGTGATGAACATGTCTCGCTCGTCGTTTAAGCGCCCCGGCTTTGACACAACACAGACGAGCATGGCACAATGAAGCGGCAGCGTGCCGCGAGGCCGGGGGTTCGGGATCTCCGTATCGTCCCGCTCGTCGATCAGGCATCGCGGCAGAGATTCTGAGCCTGTCGTCGGATCTGAAAGCAAGAAGGAACAAGCCCACAAGCTCATGCCAGAACTACCCGAAGTCGAAACCGTCAGACGTTCGCTCCAGCAAGCGCTGGCCGGACGCAGTATCGCCGAGGTGACGCGCGTCTCCTGGCCGCGCACGATCGCCGAGCCTGCGCCCGAAATCTTCTGCGAACTCCTGCGTGATCGCGCGATCCGAAGCGTCGATCGCCGTGCCAAATATGTGATCATCCATCTCGATCGTGATGAAGCGCTGGTGATCCACCTACGCATGACCGGACAGCTCACGGTGGTTGATGCCGCCGCCGCGCCCGACAAACATACGCATGTCGCGCTGCGCCTCGAAACGCATCAGCAGATCTTTTTCCGCGACACGCGCAAGTTTGGCCGGATCTGGCTGCTGGACCGGCAGGGCCTTGAGGCGCTCGACCGCAAGCTTGGCCCTGAGCCGCTCGACGAGGCGCTGACCGCCGAGGAATTTCGCACGCTGCTGCGCAAGCGCAAGGGACGGCTCAAGCCGCTGCTGCTGGATCAGCGCTTGATCGCCGGGCTGGGCAACATCTATGCAGATGAGGCGCTCTGGATGGCGCGGCTGCATCCGCTGCAAACCGTCGGCGAGACGAGCGACGAGCAGATCGATGCGCTGCACGACGCGATCCGCGAGGTGCTGAGCCGCAGTATCCAGAATCGCGGCACCACGCTCGCCGACTACCGCGACGCGCTGGGAATCAAGGGCGACAACCAGAACCATCTCAGCGTCTACGCCCGCAAGGATCAGCCCTGTCTGCGCTGCGGCACGTCGATCGAGCGCATCACCGTTGCGCAGCGCGGCACGCATCTCTGCCCGCACTGCCAGCAGATCCCAGCCGATGCGCTGCGACGCGGCGAGGGCTAGCCTATGGCAGTTTCGACGCTCACGGACGCGCCGCAGACCACAATGCAGCGCCTGGCCGTCTCGCTGATCGCCACGGTCAAGAACGAGGCCGACAACATTGCCGATCTGCTCGACTCGATGCTGGCGCAGACGCGCGCGCCGGACGAGATCGTGATCAACGATAATCACAGCACCGACGAGACTCCCGCGATTGTCGAGCGCTATATCGCGGCGGGCCATCCGATCAGGCTGGTCCGGGGCGGCTTCAACATTCCCTCCGGTCGCAACAACGCGATCCGTCACGCGCGCGGCCCGCTGATCGCCTCGTGCGATGCCGGGCTGGTCCTGCCGCCTCACTGGCTGGAGACGATCGTCGCGCCGCTGGAGCGGGGCGAGGCCGATCTGGTCGGCGGCTTTTACGAGCCAGCGCCGCGCTCGACCTGGGAGCTGGCACTGGGCGCGACCAACTTTCCCGATGCCCGCGAGATCGATCCGGCGGCGTTTCTGCCGGGCGGCAACTCGATGGCCTTCACCAAAAGCGCCTGGGGGTCGGTCGGCGGCTACCCCGAATGGGCCGACACCTGCGAGGATCTGGTCTTCGACCTGGAGCTGAAGCGGCGCGGCTATCGCATGGTCTTCGCGCCGGAAGCGGCGGTGCAGTTTCGGCCCCGCGAGAGTGCGCGCGCCTACTTCTGGCAGTACTTCACCTATGCCCGTGGCGACGGCGTGGCCGATCTGTGGCTGCGGCGTCATCTGATCCGCTACGCCTCCTACATCGGGCTGCTCGGCGTGGTGCTGCTCGCGCGGCGCTGGCGATCGAGCCTGCTGCTCTTGCTGCCGGGCATCGTCTACCACACCTACAGGCCGTACCGTCGCCTGTGGTCGCGCAGCCGCGATCTGCCGCTCCGCCAGCGGCTGGCAGCCTGCGCCTGGGTGCCAGCGGTCCGGCTGATCGGCGATCTCGGCAAGATGGCGGGCTATCCGATCGGGCTGTGGCGCAGACGCGCCAGACGCCAGGCGCAGGGGCGATAGCGCGATGCTCTGGAATAGACGGGTTTAGGCAGCCTCCGTCGCAGCAGAAAAGGCGTATCATACGTTAAGAACGTGTTACCGGATGAGACGAGGAGCGCCATATGTTCGATCGTTTCCGCAAAACGTATGACCGTACGCCGACGGGCATGGCGGATCGCGTGCCGCCGGGCCAGTACGTGACCGAAAAGTTCCCCGTGCTGCACTACGGCTCGGTTCCCACGTATAAAGATGTCGAGAATGACTGGGATCTGCGCGTCTGGGGCGAGATCGAGGAGCCTCAGCGGTTTTCATTCGCCGAGTTTCGCGGCCTGCCGACCACGACGATCACGACTGACATCCACTGCGTGACGCGCTGGAGCAAGCTCGACACTCCCTGGACCGGCGTGCAGTTCAAGGAGTTTTTGCGGCATATCCCGCCGCTCAAGCCGGGCGCGAAGTATATTTTGTGGCACTGCGAGCACGGCTTTACCGCCAACGTGCCGCTTGAGATCATGCTTGAGGACGACGCGATGCTGGCCTATCTCTTCGAGGGCCGGGAGCTAGACCCGGAGCATGGCTTTCCACTGCGTGCGCTGGTGCCCAAGAAATATTTTTGGAAATCGGCGAAGTGGCTGCGCGGCATCGAGTTTCTTAGTCACGATCAGCTTGGCTTCTGGGAGCGCTACGGCTACAACAATCACGCCGATCCCTGGCAGGAGGAGCGCTACGCCGAAGACGAGTAGCTGGGTAGTGATTGCGAATATGTCCGTGGGGGCATAGCGCGATACGCTCCAGGGCACGGCGCGCCGTGCCCTGCAAGGTCAATCAACCTTGTGCCCGTCGCTGCCGGTTTTCGCCTGCTCCTGAAGATGGATGGTGATCGTCATCTCGCCCTCGTGAATCCGTACGCTGACGGGCAGGCCCACGCCGCGCGCGAGCCGCTGCATGCCAAGGTTTTCGGGCAGCGTAATCGCGTACAGCCGCTTGATGTCCTGCACCAGCGCTACCTGCACCAGCAGATCGAAGATCGTGCGCCCGATCCCTTCACGCTGAAAATCGTCGCGCACCACGATCGCGACCTCCGCCGTGTCCGAGAGCGGCGTTTCGCGGATCATGCGCGCGACCGCCACCGCCTGCTCGCGGCCATCCACGTCGATCGTGCCGATCAGCGCCGCCTGAATGCGCGGATCGATCTCCGAAAGGCGCGTTGCCTCATCCCACAGCCGATCTTCGGGAATGCCCACCGGCGAGAAAAAGCGTAGCCATCTGGTATGCTCCGAAAGGTTATGGAACAGATCGACCAGCAGCGTCGCATCCCGCGCCACGATATGCCGGATGCACACGCACTGGCCGCTGCGGGTCGTAATGCCAACCTTGCCGTGTCCGAGCGGATAGGGTACGCCGATGGTCGTGCTCGCTGTTTCAGTCATGGCTCTCATCGGCGATCGTTGCGATTGCCGCGCCGCTGTGCCCGCGCCGCCGACCACAACCATCGCTCCGTGTATGCGCTGCTTCTACCAACAGCATAGCACAGAACCGTGCAATCGGCGGGCCGCGCTCCCCGGTGATGCAGCACGTGCCGCAAATTGGTACACTGCTGCCTATATTCTGCGACCGCGATTGTGGCGACATTCTGTATAATAGCCAGACAGAAGTTGTTGGAGTTGTTATGGATGAGCAGGTTAGACAGGATGGCGATACGCATGTGCGCCGTCGTTTGTACAAAACGGTGCCAGATCAGCCACGCGCCTTTTTAGTTGGCCTCGAAGTCTTTGCCGATCATAGCTCGTGGAGCGCGCAAGACTCGCTCGATGAGCTCGCGCTGCTGTCGGATACCGCCGGGCTTGACGTGGTCGGCACGACCTACCAGAAGCTGAGCAAGCCGTATCCAAAGCATTACATCGGGCCGGGCAAGGTGCAGGAGATCGCCGATCTCAAGGGCGAGCTGCACTATGATATCGTCGTCTTCGACGATGAGCTGACCGGCTCGCAGACCCGCAACCTTGAGGAGTCGCTGCAAACGCGGGTGATCGACCGCACGCAGCTTATTCTGGACATTTTCGCGCAGCACGCGCAGACCCGCGAGGGCCGCTTGCAGGTGGAGCTGGCGCAGCACGAGTATCTGCTGCCGCGTCTGCGCGGCCAGTGGGGCCATCTCTCACGCCAGACCGCCCAGGGCGCCGCGGGCGGCTCCGCCGTCGGCGTGCGCGGCCCCGGCGAGACTCAGCTTGAGACTGACCGGCGGCTGGTTGGGCGGCGGATCGCCTTTCTGAAAGAGCAGATCGAGGAGGTGCGCCGCCACCGCGAGCGCTACCGCCAGCGCCGACGCCAGAGCGGCATTCCGGTCGTATCGCTGGTAGGCTACACCAACGCCGGAAAATCGACGCTGCTCAACGCGCTGTCGGGCGCGGGCGTGCGAGCCGAAAACCAGCTCTTTGCCACGCTCGATCCGACGACGCGCCAGGTAACGCTGCCGGGCGGTCGCCAGATCTTGCTGACCGATACCGTGGGCTTTATTCAGCGCTTGCCCACCGCGCTGGTCGCGGCCTTCCGCGCGACGCTGGAGGAGATTCAGGAGGCTGATATTCTGCTGCATGTCCTCGACATCACGCATCCCAACGCCGAGGAGCAATCGGAGACGGTGCTGGAGACGCTGGCCGATCTTGAGGTCGACGAGAAGCCGATCCTGACGGTGCTCAATAAGATCGACGAGCTGGAGGGCGTGGACAAAGGCGGCGTCGAGCGGCTGGCCGAGGAGATGAACCTGCCCGCCGACTATATTCCCGTCTCAGCCGAGCAGGGCTGGGGCCTGAATCTGCTTCAGGAGCGCATCGAGGAGGCGCTGGGCGGCCAGATGACGCCGCTGATAGCGCTGATTCCGTACACCCGCAACGATCTGGTCGCCCTCTGGCGACAGCGCGGCGTGCTCGACAACGAGGAGTATCAGGATCATGGCGTCTATGTCACGGGCAAGCTGCCGCTGCAACTCGTGAGCCAGTTCACGCCGTTCCGCATCGCGACCGCCGAAAATCAAGCCAACGAGTAGGCGCGAGTGTATCGCGCCTACTCTCTATAAGTAAGACGTATGCCACACTACATCGTGATCGAGGGCGTGATCGGCGTGGGCAAGACGACGCTCACCCGGCTGCTCGCCAAACCATTTAGCGCCAACGTCCTGCTCGAAGTCGTCGAGGAAAATCCGTTCCTGTCGGACTTCTACGGCGATCGGGCGCGGTATGCGTTCCAGACGCAGACGTTCTTTCTGCTGAGCCGCTACAAGCAGCAGACCGGCGAGGTCGCGCCGCAGATTGGCCGCGCTAACCTGCTCAGCGATTATCTCTTCGCCAAGAACGAGATCTTCGCCCGCCAGAATCTCTCCAGCGATGAGCTGACGCTCTTCTATCAGTTGTACCGCACGCTGTCGGCGCACATCCCGAAGCCCGATCTGGTGGTCTATTTGCAGGCCGATGTCGATACGCTCATGGCGCGGATCGCGCTGCGCGACCGGCCCTTCGAGCGCGACATGGACCGGCAGTACATCGCCGATCTACGCGACGCCTACGAGGAGTTTTTCGCGAGCTACACCGAGACGCCGCTGCTGACGGTCGCGACGGATGCGCTGAATCTGGTGCGCGATCTGCAGGCCCGCGCGCAGGTTGTCGGGCAGATCCGCGCGGCGCTGGCAGGCTACCAGCAGCCGTCGCTGCTGCCGCTGTAGCAGGACCAGATCAAGCGGACGTATTTCTGCTGAAGGGAGCAGGCGATGGATGTTTTCGAGGCGATCTCTACGCTCCTGGCCGTGCGAATCTACCAGGACCGCCCCGTGCCTGAGGAGAGCATCCGGCGGATTTTGGAGGCCGGGCGGCTGACCGGCAGCGGCAGGAATGCGCAGCCCTGGCATTTTATCGCCGTTCAAGATCGCGACACGCTGCGCCAGATCGGAGCCCTGATGCCCACCGGCCCCTACATCGCGCAGGCACCGCTGGCGATCGTCGTTGCGATCGACCAGATGCCGACCGCCGTCTCGGATGCCAGCCGCGCGATCCAGTCGATGCTGCTGACCGCCTGGGCCGATGGGCTGGGATCGAACTGGGCCGGCTTCGGCGGGGTGGACGTGCTCAAGCCGCTGCTGGGCATTCCCGATGATCTGGACGTTTTCGCCGTTCTCTCGATTGGCTACCCCACGAGCGCGGTCGGGCAGGGCAAGAAAGTGCGCAAGCCGCTTGCTCAGGTCGCGCATCGCGAGCGCTTCGGCGATCCGTTCGAGTAGCGCGCCTGTGGCCCGATCCGCCCGCCGCCCACGCCACCGATTGATGATCGATCGTGAGCGGCGGGTGAAGATCCCCCGGAATTACTGCCGCACCAGCGCCAGCACCCGATCGCGGGCGACGCTCTGCTGCTCGCCGGAGCGCAGATTCTTGACCACCACCTCGCCGCGCGCCAGATCGTCGGGGCCGAGCACCAGCGCGTAGGGCACGTTCTTCTGATCGGCCTCCTTGAGCTGCTTGCCAAGCTTATCGGGCTGGAGCGCGGTGATCGTCGGAATGCCAGCGGCCCGTAGCTCCTGAGCCAGCCTGAGCGACTCGGCGACCTGCTCCGGGCCGAAGAGCGTCACATAGACACGCGGTGCGGAGTCGATCGGCGGCTGAAGACCAAGCTCGGTCATCACGATCTGCAAGCGCTCGATGCCGAACGCCGTGCCGACGGTGGGCACCTCTCGCCCGGCGAACGAGCCGATCAGCCTGTCGTAGCGCCCGCCGCCAAGCAGCGAGCCGATCGGCGGATTCTCGATCACGGCCTCGAAGACCAGCCCGGTGTAGTACGACAGGCCCCGCGCCAGACGCGGCGCGACCGCGTAGGCACGCGGATCGACGCCCTGCTCGGCCAAAAGCTGCACCACGGCAGCCACCGCCTCGACCGCCTGCTGGCCGCGCGGATCGGCTTGCAGCGCGCCGCGCATCGCCGAAAGTACTGTTTGCGGATCGCCCTCGATCGCGATGAGCTCGACGATCCGCGTCGCCGCGTCCGCGCTCACGCCGCTGTTGATCAGCTCATTGCGCACGCCATCCGCGCCGATCTTATCGAACTTATCGATCGCGCGATAGACCTGGCCCGCCTGCTCCTCCGCCACGCCCGCCACCCGCGCCAGCGCGGTCAGCACCTCGCGATGATTGAGCAGCACCTTGAAGCCGGTAAAGCCCAGCCGCGTCAGCGCCTCGCAGATCACCGCCACCACCTCCGCATCGGCCACGCGCGAGTCCACGCCCACGATGTCGAGGTCGAACTGGTAGAACTCGCGGTAGCGACCGCGCTGCTGTCGCTCGCCCCGGTAGGATGGCCCGAACGCATAGCGCCGGAACGGAAACACGATCTCGTTGGGATACTGCCCGACCACGCGCGCCAGCGAGACGGTCTGATCGTAGCGCAGTGCCAGCCGGTCGTCGCCGTACTGCAAGCGATAGATCAGCTTCTCATCGTCGCCGAGCTTGCCCGCCAGCGTCGCCTCGTACTCCACAATCGGCGTCTGCATCGGCTCGAAGCCGTAGCGCTCGGCCACCTCGGTCAGCGTCGCGACGATATATTGCCGCAGCCGCATGTCGCGCGGCAGGTAATCCTTCATGCCCTTGTAGGTTTGCGCTTTCACTGCCATCGGTATGCTCCTTAGATGAGGGATTGGAACATGTATCGATCGACGGACACACAAAAGCCTGGCCGCTGCTGCACGAGCGCTCGTGCATGTACGACACAGGCTTGAAGACGCGGACGACGCGGGGA
>DASUTC010000338.1 GCA_036374795.1 Herpetosiphonaceae bacterium | reverse complement strand
CTGCCAGGCGTGCTCGTCCGTCAGCGGCGCGATCTGATCGATCGCCAGCCGTGCTACCTGCTCCGGCCATGCGAGCGCCGCGTCGGTGGTCGTATTCGTCAGCACCAGCGCCGTCTCGGCGTGGCGCAGCAGATGCCAGAGCCGCTCCTGGGGTAGATGCGGATCGATCGGCAGGTAGGCCGCGCCTGCCTGAAGCACGCCCAGCACCGCGACGATCTGCTCCCAGCCTTTCTCCAGCACCACGGCGACGAGCGTGTTGGGCCGCGCGCCTAGCTCCCGCAATCGCTGCGCGACGGCGCTGGCATGGCGCTGAAGCTGAGCGTAGCTCAGCCGGCGCGTCGGCGTGATCACCGCCGGCTGCTGGGGCTGCCGTCGCGCCTGAGCCGCGAAGAGCGTATGCAGCAATTCCTGGGCGATCGGCGCGTCGGTGGCGTTGATCGCCGCGCGCTGCGCAAGCTGCGCCGCCGGAACGAGCGTGCGCGTCGGCGCTTTCCAGAGGGCGGGCTCGTCCGCCAACCGCTGGATCAACCGGCAGTAGGCGCTGAACATATCGTCAAGCAGCCCCCCGGGAAACAGCTCATCGATGGCATCCCACCTGAACGTGAGGGCTCCGGCGCGCTCCGAAACCTGATGGTCAAGCCAGACCTGCGGCGTCTGCGAGATGCCATAGACCAGCTCGCCGGGCGTGTCGAAGATGGTCGCGTCGGCGTGCTCGGAGGATGCCAGGCTGAGCGCGCTGGTAAACACGATCGGCATGGCGGCGTGCGGCGCGGCACCCCGCAGGCGCGCCAGCTCGCGCAGCACATGCACGCCGCCGACGTAGCGATGATCCAGGTCGTCCCAGAGGCGGGCCTGAAGCCGCTGCGCCCGCGCCAGGAACGGCTCGGCGGCTGAGGCATCCACCTCCAGCAGCGTCACCGAGGTGAAGTCGCCGACGATCTGGTTGATCTGCGGATGCAGCGGCAGCCGGTTGAAGAGCGTCAGGTTGATCGTAAAGCGCGGGCTTTTGCTCCAGGTGCTCAGCACGTCCGCGAACGCGGCCAGCAGCAGCCCCGACGGCGTGATCCCGGCCTGGGTAGCCCGGCGCTTGAGGCGCTGCCAGGTTTCCGGCTCCAGCCGCGAGGAGCGGCGCGTAAAGCGCGGCGCGCGAATAGCTGACGGGCTGGTCGCGAGCGGCAGCTCCGGCGACGGCGGCAGCGTTGCCAATCGCGCCGACCAGTACTCCCGCGAGCGCTGGTAGATCTCGGTCTGACGGAGCGCCTGCTCGGCGACGATATAGTCGCGAAACGATAGCTCAAGCGGCGGCAGCGGCGCGTCGGGGTCCTGGTAGAGCAGCGATAGCTCGCGCTGAATGATCCGCATGCTCCAGGCGTCCACGATCAGCAGATCCGCGCCGATATGCAGCCGGACGCGCCGATCCGTGAGCAGAGATGCGCGGATCTCGAAGAGCGGCCAGCGCTCAGCGGGCAAGATCTGGTGCGAAGCCTGCTCGCGGATGGTCGCAAGCTGGCGCTCGGCGGACTCAGGCGCGTCGTCGCGCAGGTCGATCAGCGCGATCCGGTAGGGCGGCACCTCAGGCAAGATCTGCTGCTGGCCGTCCGGCAGCACGATCGCGCGCAGCATCGCGTGGCGGTCGATCAGCCGCCTAATCGCCAGCGTCAGCCGCTCAAGATCGAGGCTGCTGCTTTCTACCTCGACATACGTATGCGCGGCGACGTTGCCCAGCTCAAAGACGCCGCTGCGCCCGACCCAGTAGGCCTGCTGGACCTCGGTCAGCGGAAACGGCAGATGGAGCCAATCGGGCGTCGGCACAATCGCCGCGAGCGGTGCCACGGCGGCTGCGTGATCGTCCTGCTTGCCTTTCTGCTCGGCAACGATCACCGCCAGCCCGGCGACGGTCGGCGCGTCGAAGAGCTGACGCAGGGGAATCCGCACCTGGAGCGCCTCGCCCAGGCGGGCTACGAGCTGGATCGCCAGCAGCGAGTGGCCGCCCAGCTCAAAGAAGTTGTCGTGGATGCCCACCCGCTCGACGCCAAGGACATCGGCCCAGATCGCCGCCAGCAGCTCCTCGACCGGCGTGCGCGGCGCGGTGAAACCGGCGGGCAGCTCCGGTCGCTCGCTGCTCGGCGCAGGCAGGGCCGCGCGGTCGAGCTTGCCGTTGGTCGTCAGCGGCAGCGCGTCCAGCACGACGAATGCGCCCGGCACCATGTAGTCGGGGAGGCGCTGCCCCAGAAACTGGCGCAGTTCCTGGGGAGAACAAAGAACAGAGCACAAAGAACAAGAATCATCCGCAGGGCCGTTCTCGGTTCTTTGTTCTTTGTTCCGTTGTTCTTTGTTTGTTACAACATACGCTACCAGCCGCTCGTCGCGGAGCAGCACCACGGCCTCGCGCACGCCGGGATGCTGCGCCAGCACGGCCTCGATCTCGCCCAGCTCGATCCGAAAGCCGCGCACTTTGACCTGGTGATCGATCCGGCCCAGGAACTCGATCGTGCCGTCGGGCAGGTAGCGCGCCAGGTCGCCGGTGCGGTAGAGCCGCCCCCCCGGTCGGGTGCCCTCTGGGCGGCTGAACGGATGCGGCACGAACTTTTCGGCGGTGAGCGCGGGGCGGCCCAGGTAGCCGCGCGCCAGCCCGCTGCCCCCGATGTGCAGCTCGCCCGCGACGCCGATCGGCACGGGCTGGCCGGAAGCGTCGAGCAGGTAGATCTGCGAGTTTGCCAGCGGCCTGCCGACCGGCACGAAGCCCAACGTTTCTTCAAGCTGGGTCACGGGCTGGATCGCCGCCCAGACCGTGGCCTCGGTGGGGCCGTAAAAATTCCAGATCGGCACGTCCCAGGCGAGGATCTGAGCGGCGAGATCGCGCGGTAACGCCTCGCCGCCGCTCATGATCAGCCGCAGCGCATGCTCGCGCTCAGGCCCGGACGGCGCTTCGATCGGCAGGTGACGCAGCGCCGAGGGCGTCTGATTGACGATCGTCACCCGCTCGCGGCAGAGCAGGGCATAGAACACCTCGGGCGTTTGCGCGATCCACTCCGGCACGATCAGCGCATGGCTGCCGTGCAGCAGCGGCGCCCACATCTCCCAGACCGAGAAGTCGAAGCCAAACGAGTGGACGATGCTCCAGACATCCTGATCGCTGAATCCGAACACCGGCTGGGTCGCGTCCATCAGCGACAGCACGCTGCCGTGGCTGACCATCACGCCCTTTGGTCGTCCGGTCGAGCCTGAGGTGTAGATCACGTAGGCCAGATCATGCGCCGCGCTGGTCGGTGGCAGATTGCTCGCGGCGTGCTGGCCGATCTCGAATTGGTCACGATCCAGATCGACGATCTGCGGCTGATGCCGGGCCGCGCCGACCGTCTCAGTGAGCAGCCTGGCCGATAGATCCTGGGTGGTGATCAGCACCGGCACGCGAGTATCGGCCAGCATGAACTGAAGCCGCTCGGCGGGATAGTTCGGGTTGAACGGGATGTACGCGCCGCCCGCTTTGAGAATGGCAAGGATCGCGACGATCAGATCGACGGAGCGGTCGAGGTAGAAGCCGACCAGGGTTTCGGACTCGACGCCCAGCGCGCGCAGATGCCGCGCAAGCTGGTTCGCCCGCGCGTTCAGCTCGGCGTAGCTCAGCCGCGCATGGGCAAACGGGTCGTCGTGCTGGCGGTTGCTGCTCTCGAACATGCCCGGCGCGATCGTCGGGCAGCTCAGCGCCAGCGCGTCGGGCGTGCGGGCGACCTGCGCCTCGAAGCGCTGCTGGATGATCTCGCCGGGCGCAGCGCTGATCACGGGCGGATTCCACGCGCCGACGATCTGGCTGCGCTCGGCGGCGCTGAGCAGGCTGATCTCGGCAAGCCGTCGATCCGGCCTTGCGACCATGTCCTCAAGGATCGTCTGGAGATGACCGAGCATTCGGGTAATCGTCGCGGCATCGAAGCGATCGGCGTTGTACAGGATGCGAAAGCCCAGCTCTCGTCCGGGCATGGCAAAGACCGCCAGCGGGTAGTTTTGCCGCTCCTGGGCGCTCACGTCCGCGACGTAGGGGCTGCGGCTGCGCTCAAGCAGGGCCTGATCCAGCGGGTAATTCTCGACGATCAGCAGGCTCTCGAAGAGCGGCTGTCCGCGCGGTACCTCGCTCCAGCCGTGGATCTGCACCAGCGGGCTGTACTCATACTGGCGCAGCTCGACCTGCTGCGCCTGGATCGTTTGAAGCCAGGGCACGAGCCTCGCATCCGGCGGCAGCGCGACCCGCACCGGCAGCGAGTTGATGAACTGTCCGACGATCGACTCGACACCGCTGAGAGTGGCCGGACGCCCCGAAACGATCGCGCCGAAGACGACATCGTGCGTGCCGCTGTAGCGGCTGAGGAGCACGGCCCACGCGCCCTGGATCAGCGTGTTGATCGTGAGCTGGCGCTGGTGGCTCAGCGCGCGCAGCGCTGCCGTCGTTGTCTCCGACAATGCAAGCTGCTGCTCGCCGTAGCTCTGCTGCGCGCCCGGCTGCTCCGATCGCGCCAGCCCCACGCCAAGCGGCGTCGGCGCGAGAACGCCTTTGAGCTGCTGCCGCCAGAAGCGCTCGGCGGCGGCCAGATCTTGCTGCTGAAGCCAGACGATATAGTCGCGGTAGGGACGGCTGCGCGCCAGGTGGATCGTCTGCCCGGCCAGGCCCGCATCGTAGAAGGCGAAGACCTCGCGCAGGATCAGCGCGAGACACCAGCCGTCGAGCAGCAGGTGATGATGGCTCCACACGAAGCTGTACTCGTCATCACCGCGCTGGATCAGCGTGAGACGCATCAGCGGCGCGCGCGCCAGATCAAAGCCGCGCCGACGGTCGGCGTCCAGAAATGCCGCCAGCCGGGATCGCTGCTCGGCGGCGGGCAGCCCGCGCCAGTCCTCGTAGCTCAGCGGGAGCCGCACCTGACGCTGCACGACCTGGACCGGCTCTTTCGGCCCCTCCCAGACAAACGCGGCGCGCAGGCTTGGATGGCGATCGACGACCTGCTGCCAGGCCCGCTCGAACTCGGCGATGTTCAGCGAGCCGCGCAGCGTACAGGTGAGCTGCTCGAAGTACTCGCCAGATTCGGGAGCGTACAGGCTGTGAAAGAGCATGCCCTGCTGCAACGGCGAAAGCGGATAAAAGTCCTCAACGTTTCTGACCTGCACTTAGCTGTCTCCCATCACTTTGCCGATGCTGCTGGTAATGTCGTCAAGATCGTCCGCGCTCCAGTTAAACGCGCTGAAATCCGAAGCCGTGTAGCCGCCCGTATTCGAGTGGAGGCAGTGGTCGATCAACTCGCGCAGCGCGTCCGCAAAGCCGCGCGCCAGCTCTGCGATCGTCGCCTCCTGATGGACCGCCGTGCTGTAGATCCAATCGACCTGTAGACAGTTCTCGAAGACGTGGGCGTTGATGTCGAGCAGATGTGCCCTTCGAGCCTGCGCCGCTCTGCCGGGGCCGCTCGACTCGCTGGCCGGGCGGAAGATCGCCGTGTCGTCAAAGACCTGATCGAACTGGCCGAGGTAGTTAAAGCCGACCTCGGCCTGCGGCTGCGCTCGGAGCGCAGCCATCAGCGCGGGCTGCCCGCTCAGGTAGCGCAGCAGGCCGTAGCCGATGCCGCGCTGCGGGATGCGCCGGAGCTGCTCCTTGATCGCCTTGAGCGCGTCGCCGGGCTGCGCGTCGTGCGGCAGCGTGAGCAGCACCGGAAAGACCGTCGTAAACCAGCCGACCGTGCGCGAAACGTCCAGATCGTCGAAGAGCGGCTCGCGGCCCTGGCCCTCAAGATCGATCAGCAGCGGCGCGATGCGCAGGCCGCGCTTGAAGGCGATGGCGACCGCAGCCAGCAGGATGTCGTTGATCTGCGTATGATAGACCTGAGGCACATCTTGCAGCAGCGCGCGCGTTTCTTCGGCATCCAGCGCGATGGTCACGCTCTGGCTCGTGCCCTCGGTGTTTGCGGCTCTGCCGCTCGGAATGTCGAGCGGCAGCCTTGGCACATAGGCCGGAACCGCGCCGCGCCAGTAGCGCCACTCGTCGTGCAGCGCCGGAGCCTGCGCGTAGTCCGCCAGCCGCTCGGCCCACTGCCGGTACGCTGTTGTCTTGAGCGGCAATTGGGGGCGTGCGTCCTGGCTGATCTGGCGGTAGGCGGTCTGGAGATCTTCCAGCAGCGTGCGCCACGAAACGCCATCCACGACGAGATGATGCACGGCCAGCAGCAGACGGCTGCCGTGCTGCGGTCCCAGCGTAAACAGCACAGCCCGGAAGAGCGGCCCGTCTGTCAGGTCGAGCCCGGCCTGGTGCGCGGCGACCTCCGCCTCCAGCGCGGCGCTCTGCTGCGGCTCCGGCACGGTCATCAGATCGATCGTGATCAGCGGCGGCGTGTCGTCGGGCGGGGCGTTGTGCTGCTGCCAGCCTGTGGGCGTGCGGACGAAGCGCAGCCGCAGCGCGTCGTGGTGGGCTACAAGCTGCTGGATGGCTTGCGCCAGCAGCGCGGCGTCAAGCGGCTGGCGCGTCGCAAGCAGCAGCGATTGATTCCAATGATGCGGCTGTGGCTGCTCCTGCTCGAAGAATCGCTGCTGGATCGGCGTCAGCGGCACCGGCCCGGTGACAATCCCCTGCTCGGCCTGGGTCGCCTGCTGCGTGCCCACGGCCTGCGCCAGCTCGGCGATCGTCTGGTGCTCAAAGAGCTGTCTGGGCGTGAGCCGCAGCCCGGCCTGGTTGGCCCGCGCGGTGATCTGAATGCTCAGGATCGAGTCGCCGCCAAGGTCAAAGAAGTTATCGCGGATGCCGATCTGCTCTAGCCGCAGCGTCTCAGCCCAGATCCGCGCGAGAGTCTGCTCGACCCAGCTCTGCGCGGGGATGAACTCGGTGTCCAGCTCCGGGCGAATGTGGCTCGGCGCGGGCAGCGCCAGCCGATCGAGCTTGCCGTTGGGCGTCAGCGGCAGCGCGTCGAGCACCACGAATGCGCTCGGCACCATGTAGTCGGGCAGGCGCTGTCCCAGGAACTCGCGGAGTTTCTGGGAAGAACAGGAGTCGCTGCCCGGGTGACGCTCCGTTTGTTCTTTGTGCGCCCGGAGGGCATCCGGTTCTTTGTTTGTCGTCACATACGCCACCAGCCGCTTCTCCGGGTGCCCGCCTGCGGGCGGCACGTCCTCGCGCACCACCGCGACGCACTCGCGCACGGCAGGATGCTGGCGCAGCACGGCCTCGATCTCGCCGAGCTCGATCCGAAAGCCGCGCACCTTGACCTGCTGATCGACCCGCCCGACAAACTCGATGTTGCCGTCCTCACGGTAGCGCGCCAGGTCGCCGGTCTTGTAGAGCCGCGCGCCCTCTGGGCGGCTCCACGGATGCGGAATGAATTTCTCGGCGGTCAGCGCCGGGCGATCCAGGTAGCCACGGGCCAGCCCGATCCCGCCAATGTGCAGCTCGCCGGGCACGCCCACTGGGACCGGCTGAAGCCTGGCATCCAGCAGGTAGATCTCCTTATTCGGCAGCGGACGACCGATGTGGGGCCGCTGCTCGTCGCCGCTGCACTCGCCGATCGTCGCGCAGACGGTATTCTCGCTCGGCCCATAGGCGTTGAAGAAGCGCCGTCCCGCGCCCGCCGTCTCCGCGCCTTTCCAGCGCCGAACCAGCTCCGTCGGCAGGGCCTCGCCCGCGCTGATCAGGGTCCGCAGGGCAGGAAGCTCGGTGGCCGGAAGGACGGCCAGCACCGAGGGCGGCAGCTTCATCGTGGTGACGGCCTGCTCGCGGAGCTGCTCGATCAGCGCCGGGCCGGGCAGCGTCGATCCCGGCAGCGCCAGGCATAAGGTCGCGCCGGAGAGCAGCGCCATGACGAACTCCGAGACGGCACCATCGAAGCTGAACGAGACAAACTGAAGCACGCGGCTGCCGGGGCCAAGCTTGAAGTCGTTGATCTGCGCGGCGGCCAGATTGCCGATGCCCTCATGTGTCACCATCACGCCCTTTGGCACGCCCGTGGAGCCTGAGGTGTAGATCACGTAGGCCAGATTGCCGACGCTGGCGGCATGCGCCGGATTCGTCTGCGGCTGCCGGGCAATCAGCGGCCAGTCAGCGTCGAGCAGCACGATCGCGGCCCGTGTCGGCGGCAGCGCGGCCTCACGTCGCCGCTGGGTGAGCAGCACGCTGACCTGCGCATCCTCCAGCATGAACTGGAGCCGCTCCTGCGGATAGTTCGGATCGAGCGGCACGTACGCGCCGCCCGCCTTCAGCGTGCCGAGCAGCGCCACGACCAGATCCGGCGAGCGCTCGACGCAGATTCCAACGCGGCTCTCCGGCGCGACACCCAGCGCTCGCAGGTGGTGGGCGAGCTGGTTGGCGCGCGCGTTCAGATCCGCATAGCTGAGCTGCTCGTCGCCAAAGAGCACGGCGATCGCATCCGGCGTGCGGCGCACCTGAGCCTCGAAGAGCTCGTGGTAGCACTGCCCCACCGGGTAGGGCGCGGCGGTCGCGTTCCAATCGACGAGCTGGCGCTGCTGCTCAGCCGCCGTCAGCAGCGGCAGACGACCGATCGGCTGCTCCGGCTGCGCGACGATCGCGGCCAGCAGCGTTTGAAAATGCCCGGCCATGCGCTCGATCGCCGCCACAGGGTAGAGCGCCTGGTTGTATTTGAACACCGCCCGAATGCCGCTCTCGGTCGGATCGACCACCAGCGTCAGATCGAACTTGGCCGTCTCGTCGCCGGTCGCGACCGGGCTGAGCTCAAGATCGGGCAGGCTGAGCGTGCTCAGGCTGTTCGATTGAAACACAAAGACGGCTTGCACGAGCGGCTGCTGGTGGAGCGCGCGATCCGGCTGAACTTCCTTGACGACCTGCTCAAACGAGACATCCTGATGATCGAACGCGCTCAAGGTCGTCTCGCGCACTCGCCGGAGTAGCTCCACGAACGATGGATTACCCGCCAGATTGCTCCGCACCACGAGGGTATTCAGGAAGAAGCCGATCAGCTTCTCGATCTCGGTCTGCGATCGTCCGGCGACCGGCACGCCGACCAGGAGATCGGTCTGGCCGGTGTAGCGGTAGAGCAAGATGTCGAAGGCGGCCAGCAGCGTCATAAAGAGCGTCGCATGCTGCTGCGTGCTCAGCGCGATCAATGCTGCGCTCAGCTCCCGCGAAACGACCACGCCGTGCGCGGCTGTGCGGATCTGCTGTCCGGCCTGGCGGGGCAGCGCGATCGGTAGCTCCAGTGTGGAGGGCGCGCCCGCGAGCTGGCGCTTCCAGTAGTCGAGCTGCTGCTGAATGATCGGCGCTTGCTGCAAGCTCTCGCGCTGCCAGACCGCGAAGTCGGCGTACTGCACCGGCAGCGGCGCGAGTCCGGCAGCCTGATCGTCCGACGCGCCTGCCGCATACGCGCGGTAGGAGCAGGCCAGCTCGTCGATCAGGATGTTCATCGACCAGCCATCGGCGATGATGTGGTGCATTGTCAGGAAGAGCACATGCTCGGCGCGGGTACCCGGCATGGCATGGTGCAGCCGCAGCAGTGTGGTGCGCAGCAGCGGGCCGCGCTGAAGATCGAACGGCCTGCGGGCCTCTTCGACCGCGAATTGCATCACGCGGGCCTCGCGCTGCGCCTCCGGCTCTGCTTGAAGATCGATGAGCGGCAGCGCAACGCTGTAGGGCGCTCCTATGATCTGGCGCGGCTGTCCGGCCTCCTGGGTAAAGGTCGTGCGCAGGGTTTCATGCCGCGCGACGAGCGCATCGAGGCTTGCCGCGAGCGCCGCCGTGTTGAGCGGGCCGCGCAGGCGCACTGCCGCCGCAATGATGTAGGCGGCGCTGCCGGGATCGAGCTGATCGAGGAGCCAGAGCCGCTGCTGCGCGAACGAGAGCGGAAAGCGATCATTGCCCACGCGCGGCTGGACGGGTATTCGACTCTGCTCCGCAGCGGGCGCTGCCACCGCCTGTGGCGTGCGCTCGGCGATAGCTGCTGCCAGCCCGGCGATCGTCAGCGTCTCGAAGAGCGCGCGCAGCGGCAGATCGACCTGAAGCGTGTCACGCAGCCGCGAAACGATCTGTGTCGCCAGCAGCGAGTGCCCCCCTAGCGCGAAGAAGTTATCGTGGACGCCGACCCGCTCGACTCGCAGCACATCGGCCCACACCTGAGCCAGCATCGCCTCAAGCGGCGTCCGGGGCGCGACAAAGTCCTGATCCAGCGCGGCGTGCAGATCGGGCGCGGGCAGCGCGTTGCGATCCAGCTTGCCGCTGGGCGTCTTCGGCAGACCGTCGAGGAAGACGAACGCGGCGGGGAGCATGTAGTCGGACAGACGTGCCGCGAGGAACTGGCGCAGTTCGGGGGGCAGGCCCTCACCCCGGGCCGGGTGCCCATGCCGGGTGCCCTCTGGGCATGGCACCCGCATGGCACCCGCCCGCTCCCATTGCCTAGGCGAGGGGGCGGGTTGGTTTTCCCCGTGTTCCCGTGTTCCCTGGTCCCCGTGTTCTACCACGTACGCTACCAGCCGTTGATCGCCTGCCCCATCCTCGCGCGCCACCACCGCGCACTCGCGGATGGCCTCATGCTGACGCAGCACGGCCTCGATCTCGCCCGGCTCGATGCGGAAGCCTCGGATCTTGACCTGCTGGTCGATCCGCCCCAGGATCTCGATCGTGCCGTTGGAGAGCCAGCGGCCAAGATCGCCGGTGCGGACCATGATCTGCCCATCCTCGAACGGACATGGCACGAAGCGCTCCGCCGTGAGATCCGGGCGGAACAGGTAGCCGCGTGATACACTCTCGCCCGCAATGCAGACCTCGCCCGCGATGCCGATCGGCTGCGGCTGGTTGGCGGCGTTGAGGATGTAGATCCGGTTGTTGTGCAGCGGCCTGCCCACCGTGATCGGCTGGCCGAGGTCTTCGGCACGAATCAGGCCCAGCGCGTTGATGTCGCTGATCTCGGTCAGGCCGTAAATGTTGACGATCTCGACGCTGGGGCCGAGCTGGCCGAAGACCGCATCGAGCAAGCGCTGTTCGAGCTTCTCGCCGCCGATCAACAGATAGCGCAGTGCGTTCGGCGGCTGCTGCGGCGCGACCTCGTTCAGCACCGCCTGCATGTAGGAGGGCACCGCGTCGAGCAGATGCACCTGCTGCTCATGCAGGTAGCGCAGCAGCGCGCGGCTGTCGAGCTTGACCGCATCGGGGATGATGTGCAGCGTGCGACCAAAAAAGAGCGACGGGAAGATCTGGTTGACCGAGATGTCGAAGCTGATCGAGGTGATCAGGCCGGTCGTTTGCACTGCCGGATCGTCGAAATAGGCGCGGAGGCCATAGACCAGATTGATCAAGCCTTGCTGCCGCACCATCACGCCCTTTGGTCGTCCGGTCGAGCCTGACGTGAAGATCAGGTAGGCCAGGTGCCCCGGCAGCGCCGTGCGCGGCGGGTTGGCGGTCGGCTGATCGGCCAGCAGCGGCCAGTCGGCGTCCAGGCGGAAGACCTGCGCCGGATGCTCCGGCAATCTCGCCACGAGCGCGGCCTGGGTCAGGAGCACCGGCGCGCGGCTGTGCAACAACATGTACTGAAGCCGCTCTTGAGGATAGGCCGGGTCCAGGGGCACATACGCGCCGCCCGCCTTGAGGATCGCCAGCATGCCGACGATCATCTCCAGCGAGCGCTCGACACACAGCGCGACGAGCACATCCGGCCCGACGCCCTGCGCGCGCAGGTGGTGCGCGAGTTGATTCGCCCGCGTGTTCAGCTCGGCATACGTCAGCGCTTGCCCCGCGAAGACGATCGCGGGTAGATGCGGCGTGCGCGCGGCCTGGGCCTCAAAGAGTTGATGCACGGCGGCGGCGTGGGGATACTCGGCCTCGGAGCGGTTCCAGTCGATCAGCATCCGCTGGCGCTCGGCCTCCGTCAGCAGCGGCAGCTCGGCGATGCGCGCGTCGGGATCGGCGACGATCGCCCGGAGCAGCGTCGTGAAGTGCCCCGCCATACGCGCGATTGTTGTCGACTCAAAGAGATCGGTGTTGTATTCGATCCTGGCTTTGAGGCCATCCGCCTGTTCTTCCAGCTCAAGCGTGAGATCGAACTTCGCCGTGCCGGGGTCAAGCTCCAGGCGCGTTCCTGTCAGGCCGGGCAGGTTGAGATCGACCTGGGGCGTGTTCTGGAAATTCAGCACGGCCTGGAACAAGGGCGATCGACTCCAGTCGCGATCGAGGTGCAACTCCTGCACCAGTTGCTCGAAGGGCAGGTCTTGATGGGCGTACGCTCCCAGCGTGACCTCGGCGACACGCGCCAGCAGCTCGCGGAAGGTCGGGCTGCCTGCCAGGCTGGTGCGCAGGGCCAGCGTGTTGACGAAGAAGCCGATCAAGCCTTCCAGCGCTACCTGGGGCCGTCCCGCGATCGGCGTGCCGACCACGATGTCGGTTTGCCCGCTGTAGCGCGCCAGCAGCACCTTGAACGCTGCCAGAAGTGTCATAAACAGCGTCACGCCCTCGCGCTGGCTCAGCGCTTGCAGGTCGGCGCTCAGTGCTCGCGGCAGGGAAAACAGGTGCGTCGCGCCTCGAAAGGTCTGCACCGGCGGTCGTGGACGATCGATCGGCAGCTCAAGTGTCGGAAGTGGACCGCTGAACTGCTGTTTCCAGTAGGCGAGCTGCCGGTCAAGCGCACAGCCGCGCTGCCAGATCGCGTAGTCGGCGTACTGGATCGGCAGCTCTGCCAGCCGCGTGTGCTCCGGGCTGGCCTCTCCCGCAAGATAAGCCGGGTAGAGCTGCATAATCTCCCGCACCAGGATGCCAGCCGACCAGCCATCCGAGACGATATGGTGCATCGTGAGCAGCAGGATATGCCTGTCGTCGGCCAGCCTGAGCACCGAGGCGCGGATCAGCGGCCCGCGCTGGAGATCGAACGGCGTGCTGGCCTCCTCGCGGATCAGGCGCAGCGCCTCGGCCTGAACGCGCTGATCGGGCAGCCGGGTACCCTCCGGGTGCAGGTCCGTCACGGGCAGCGCAAGCGCAAGACTCGGCGCGATGACCTGGATCGGCTCGTGGGCGGCGGTCGATGCGCCTGGGGCAAAGGTTGTCCGCAGCGCCTCATGGCGTCGCACAATCGCGTTGAGGCTCTGCTCAAGCGCGGCCAGACTCAGCGATCCGGTCAGCTCGATAGCCGCTGCAATCGTATAGAGTGAGCTGCCGGGCTCAAGCTGGTCGAAAAACCACAGCCGCTGCTGTCCGAATGATAGCGGAATCTGCTGATCGCCCGTTCTGCGCGGAATGCCCTGAGGGGAGCGTGCATCGATGCCCTCCGCTTCCAGCAGCGTGTCGAGCAGCGCCCGGCGATCGGCGGGCAGCTTAAACAGCGATCGAGCGGGCTGCTGCACCGCACTCCTGGCCTCGACCGTGGCACCGCCGCTGTTCGGCTCCTGGTGGCCTGCTGCGGCGTGCGGCTCAGCGCCTGCGACGATCTCGCTCGTCATGTCTTCCTGGGCTTCCTTCAGCAGCAGATCCAGCAGCGCCCGCGCTTCTTCCGACAGGTTCGCGATGCGTTCGTTGATGTCGCTCATCAGAACTCTACCTTAGTTGATGCTGCTTGTAGGAGCTAGCTGTGCGGGTGACAGACTCTACAGGCGAGGAGCGGTGAATGCTACCGATAATCTAAAATACGCTTCAAAGCAGCGAGAAGTATACCAGCAACTCCGCTAGAAATAAAACCACTCGCGAACGCAGCCTAAACATTAGCGGCCAGGCGGATCTGGCGCGCTCGCAGGCTCCGCGCCTGCTCCACCATCTCAGGCCACCAGCTATAGAGCTGGCCGACGCGATACACGAACTCCTGGGTCAGTCGCCGGGCCTCCTCGATGTCGCGTCCATAGAGCAGATCCAGCGGGATGTAAAACGCCTCCTTGACCAGCGATTGACGTAGCGCGGCGCTGAACTGCCGCACATCGCGGGTCCAGTAGGCCGGAAGCTCGCCGGATTGAAGCTGCGTATCCAGCATTCGCAGATACACGCCAGCTTCTTGTCCGACGGCGCTACGGATGGCTGCCTCGAACTCGGCTTGAGGCAGGCTGCCGATCTCTTCCAGGTAGCCGCCAAGCTGTCGCAGCCGGTCCGCTCCACTGGCGCTGCTTCCTGGCCGATCGAAGGTGCCGAGCAGCGCCGAAAGCACGCTTTGGAAGCTCACGCCGGAGGCGCTGCGCATCATTTCGCCGGGCCAGAACGATCGCTCCTCGCCCGGCAGGTGGAGGATCGCCCAGGGCAGGTGCGCAACGTAGCCGCGATCGTAGCAGGTAGAAATCGTACGGCCAAACACGGCATCCTGTCCGATCGCGACCGGAATCATCGGCGGGACGATCTGCCGGTTGTCGAGGCCGAAGGACCCGCCCATGAGATGCGCGATCTTGGCGGTGATCGTGGTCTGCCGCGCGACTCGCAGCAGATTTCGGCTCAGGCAGACCGCGCGGTAGGTCTGCTCGGAGCGAACCAGCCGCAGGAGTGAATTGCCCGTGAAGCTCAGATAGTGGCTGGGCGTGCCCCAGCCAGAGTCGCCTGTGATCCCTGGCAGCGTCACCAGCACCTCGCCGCCGCGCGCCTGCATCCGCTCAAGCAGGCCAGGATGGACATCCCGAAGATCAACGGGCTCCCCGGCCTCGGCGATGCTCGCGGCATACCTGCGGATCTCGTGGCCCAGCAGCCGCTCGTGGATTGCCAGGAGATCCGTCTCGACGAACGTTGCCTGGCGCAATAATGCCTCGCGGCTTGGATAGCTCCAAACTTCGTCAGGATCGCCGCTGTGAAGATGGATTGCGCCGTCAATCGAGCTACCGGAGATCATGCGCAGGCCGCCGAGCGGTTCGGGCGCTGGCATCACCCGGCCAATCGTATCGTCGTCGGAAGAGATGATCGGATCGCCGACCGTGTGCAGCAAGATCGCATTGGTGTTGCCGCCGTACCTGTGCGCGGAGCGCGGATCGCCGAAGATCGCGAACTCGACGACATCCGGCGGCAAGCTGCCGGAGCGGCACAGGTGTTTGATAAACGCGGCCTTTTCCGCCGGGCCAGCATACACGATCGGCACGTCATACCGGTCGCGCAGCAGCGCCAGCCTGCGCCGATAGTCACGCTGCGTTGCGGCGTCGGGCGAGTCGTCCATGACCACATACTCAGGGCTGCGGCCATAGCGCTTGCCATTCTCGATGTAGCTGACGAGGCTGCGCTCAAGCAGCGCGGCCCGATTGCACGTCGGCCACGCGACCGCCGCGATCTGCGCCGGTGTTGTCTGCGAGGGCGCAGCGCCGATCAGGCGCTCGAAGGCTTCTCGATCGGAGATCAGGAGCCGGGCAGTGCGCAGATCTTCGAGCCTGCGCTTGAGAGCGTCCCGATCGCCGCGCTGCTTCAGGTGATCCGTGATCGCGCGCGTATGATCATCCAGCGTTTTGAATTCCCGGCAGTGCTCAAGCAGCGCCGCCAGATCGGCATCGATCAGCCGGGGAGCGCCTGCGCCGGTGTACACCAGCGCCAGCCCATCGCCGACCGAGACATGTGTGATCGCGGCGGATCGATAGTGCAGCGGCGGAGAATCGGCAGACTCGGCTCGCTGTCTGGCCGCCAGCATCGCCCGGATTTCGCTCGGCGAGAGACGTTCGATCTGGTCCAGCAGCCGTTCCAGCGTATCTGCGGCGGGCGGAGCATCCCGCTTTCGCACCGGTGCGGCGACGAGATCCGGCTCTGACGATGGCGCGACCGATCGCTGCCCGATGCTCACGGCAAGCTCGGCGATGGTCGGGCCTTGAAAAAAGCCGGGCATCGGCAGATCGACCTTGAACCGATCGCGGATGCGAGCGACAACCTGTGTCATCATCAGCGAGTGACCGCCGAGCGCGAAAAAGTTGTCGTGGATGCCAATCTGCTGCATGCCCAGCACCTCCGACCAGATCTCGGCCAGTGCGCGCTCGACCGGATTGCGCGGCGCGGCGTAGGGCTGATCCGCAGCGGCGCGGCTGGTGTCCGGCTCCGGCAGCGCGCTGCGATCGAGCTTGCCGTTGGGCAGCAGCGGCAGCGCGTCCAGCAGCACAAACGCGCTCGGCACCATGTAGTCGGGCAGGCGCGCGCCGACATGCGGCCGCAAGTCGGCAGAGCCAAGAGGCGGAGTGCCAGGCGGGTGCCAGG
>DASUTC010000337.1 GCA_036374795.1 Herpetosiphonaceae bacterium | reverse complement strand
GTCGGGGACGCCGACGACGGCGCACTGCCCCACCGCGGGGTGCGTCAGCAGCAGCTCCTCGATCTCGCGCGGATAGACGTTGAAGCCGCCGCGCAGGATCATGTCTTTCTTGCGGTCCATGATGAAGATGTAGCCCTGCTCGTCGCGCCGCGCGATGTCGCCTGTGTGGAACCAGCCGCCGCGCATGGACTCGGCGGTCGCATCGGGCTTTTTGTAGTAGCCCTTCATGATGTTGTGGCCGCGAATAATGATCTCGCCCGCCTCGTTGACCGGCACATCCTGGTCCTGATCGT
Source organism: Herpetosiphonaceae bacterium (assembly GCA_036374795.1). NCBI lineage: Bacteria > Bacillati > Chloroflexota > Chloroflexia > Herpetosiphonales > Herpetosiphonaceae > Herpetosiphonaceae bacterium. Next base: position 6,716 of record DASUTC010000337.1, on the reverse strand, counting down.
CGACGATCCGCACCTCGGTGGCGAAGACCGGCAGGCCGATCGAGCCGACTTTGCGCTCAAGGCCAAGCTGGTTGAAGGTCGCGACCGGCGATGTCTCGGAGAGGCCGTAGCCTTCGAGGATCTTGATGTTGAAGGTCTGCTCGAACGCATGCAGCACCTCGACCGGCAGCGCGGAGCCGCCCGACGAGCACAGCTTGAGATGCTCGGCGATCGGCGCGGTGTCGATCTGGTTTTGCTTGACGTAGTTGAGCAGCGCCCAGAACATCGTGGGCACGCCGGAGAAGTAGTTGACCCGCTCCTTGAGCATGCCCTCGATCACCTGGGCGGCGTCGAAGCGTGGCACCAGCACCAGCGTTCCGCCGTGGTACAGCCCTGCGTTCATCTGGCAGGTCTGGCCGAAGGAATGGAAGAGCGGCAGCGCGATCAAGATCGTGTTGCGCTCCACGTTGGGATCGAAGGCGTGCAGGTCGCGCGAGACGATCGCGTTGAGCAGCATGTTGCTGTGCGTCAGCTCCGCGCCTTTGGGCTGTCCCGTGGTGCCGGAGGTGTACAGGATCACCGCCGTATCTTCCGGCGCTCGATCTGCTGTCGCGAAGGTCGGCGGCTGGTTATACATCAGCATGCCCAGCGTTTGCGCGCCCTCGATCGGCGATGGCGCGGCGGGATTCGCCGTCATGATGAAGAAATGCTCACACGAGTCGACCTCTTGAAAGCCCGCGTAGCCCATCTGGCCCAGCGGTAGCTCGGCGGCGCCCTCGAAGCAGAAGTAGGCTTTGGCATCCGAATCGCGGAGATGGTAGGCGATCTCGCGCGGCTTCAGCAGCACGTTGAGCGGCACGACTACGGCACCGGCTTTGAGGATGCCGTAGTAGACGGCTGGAAAGAAGGGGAGGTTGGGGCACGTCAGCGCAACTTTGTCGCCCGGCCCGACTCCACGCGCGGTCAGTCCGTTGGCGATCTGGCAGGCCATTGCGTTCAGTTGGCCGTACGACAGGCGCGTATTCTGAAAGACTACCGCCTCGCGGCTGGGCCGTTTCTGGGCGTGATCCTCGATGATCATCGCTAGATTGAGCATCTTCGCCTCCTTGTTGCGAGTTCCGAGTTCAAAGTTTCAAGTTCAAAGTTCAAAGTTTCGTGTTCCTTGAACTTTGATCTTGGTTCTCCCCTTGTGCGCCGGGTGCCCTCTGGGCCTGGCACCCGCCTGGCATCCGCATGGCGCCCGGTTCTTTGTTCTTCGTTACTTCCCCTTCCACACCGGCCTGCGCTTCTCGGCAAAGGCGCGGAATCCTTCCCATCCATCCTCGCTGGCAAAGATCTCGCGCTGGTACTGCGCCTCGCGCTGGAGCGCCTCCGCGTACGTTCCGTCGAGCGCAGCCTGGACCGCGCGCTTGCCGCGCGTCAGCGCCAGCGGCGCTTGCTGGGCGATTCGGGCAGCATACCGCTGCACCTCGTCCGTGAATGTCTCCGTCGGGAAGCGCGCATTGGCAAGCCCGATCTGCAACGCCTCGTCGGCCTCCACAGTCCGTCCCGTCCACATCATTTCGAGCGCGCGGCCTACGCCCACAAGACGCGGCAGCGTGTAGGTGCCGCCGCCGTCGGGCACCAGTCCTACACGGATGAATAGCTCGGCGAACGCGCCGCGCTCGGAAACCAGCCGCAGGTCGCACGCGAGCGCAATGTCGCAGCCCAGCCCGGCGGCCATGCCGTCCACGGCGGCGATCACCGGCCACGATGAGCTGCGGATTGCCAGCAGCGTCGGCCCGTATGCTCCGGTCAGAATCTCCTGGGCTGCCTCGGGAGTGACGCCGGGCTGAAGTGCTACCGCGATGTCGGTGCCGGATGAGAACGAGCCGTGCGCTCCGGTGATAACGATCACGCGCGTGCCGTCGCTCTCGCACGCTTCGATGCCCTGCCGCAGCGCGATCATTGTGGGCGCATCGACGGCGTTACGGACATGCGGGCGATTGATCGTAAAGGTCGTGACGCCATCGCGATGCGAGGTCAACAAGGTGTCGGTCATGCTGCACTCCTGAATCTAGCGCGAGTGTACTACAGATGCGCTGCTGCGCACAAGTGAGCATATGCCGGGGCGAATGGTGGAAGTGTTGCGGTCCTGACTCAATCGTGTACTGACATGCCTCCGTACGCACGTGCTTAATAGCGTATTAACTTGCTTTTGACAAATCTGCCGCCTCTGTTTAACATAGCAGTGTTCTATTACCACGCACACACAATCGGGCCGTCTCTCAAGAAAGGCGCTCCATATGCTCAACGTTCGCGCTCGTATCATTGGAATCGCCCTCGCCGCGCTCATGCTCGCCGGTGCCGCATCCAGCGCCCGCGCCCACACCGATCCCGCCGTTAACCTCACGCTCGGCAACCCCAGCGGTGCTACCAGCAGCACCGCGAATGAAACCAACTACCTGATCCAGCGTCCGCAGTACGCGCTGTCGTACCATCGCTACAACGGGATTCCAAACTGGGTAAGCTGGCACCTGGATGCCGGAGATCTCGGCGGCGCACCGCGCAGCGACTTCCAGCCCGACAACTCGCTGCCCAGCGGGTGGTATCGCGTACAGCCCGGCGATTACACCGGCAGCGGCTATGATCGCGGCCATATGACTCCCTCCGGCGACCGCACGCTCACGACGACCGACAACCAGGCCACGTTTTTGATGACCAACATTATTCCGCAGGCACCCGATAACAACCAGGGGCCGTGGAACGCGCTGGAGAACTACTGCCGCGATCTGGTGCGCGCCGGTAACGAGCTGTATATCATCAGCGGCGGCGACGAATCGCTTGGCACGCTCGCCGGTGGCAAGATTCGCATTCCCGGCTTTACCTGGAAGGTGATCGTCGTGTTGCCGGAGGGTAGCAACGATCTGGCGCGCGTCAATACTTCAACGCGCGTGATTGCCGTGAGCATGCCCAACAAGCAGGGCATTCGCTACAACGACTGGCGGCAATATCGCTACAGCGTGGATCAGGTCGAGTACTGGACAGGCTATAACTTCCTGTCGAATGTCTCGTCCAGCATCCAGAGCGTGATCGAGGCGCGCGTCGATACGCAGTAGCGTGACAAACAGCATGACATGAATCAGCAGCGCCCACTCGTCGATCGAGCGGGCGCTGTCTGTGTATGAGCCGAGCGCGTTAGGTTTCAACCACCTGCGTCGTCACCCCGGCGATCGAGCCGTCATCCGTCCGCCCCACAACGAAGACATCGATCGTGCCGCTCGCGCCCACCCGGCAGACCGCGATGTCGCGCAGATGAGCTTTGAGCGTCTCGACCAGCGCTCCAAAGCGCCGCACCCGCTCCTGCTCCGCAGGCCCGTGCCAGTCGTACGACCGTGTCGCGGGACTGAAGAACTGGTCGATGTCGAGCGTGGCGATCGGCGTCTGCTCGGCGTAGCCTCGCGCCTCGCGCAGCGCTTCGACCGAAAACGGCGCGGGCGCGTCCCAGACAAACAGGCGGAGCGGCGCATCGGTTTCGCTGGGAAAGAGCAGGCCCTCGCTGGCGTCTGTGATCTCGTCCATCCACGATGTCATGTGCGTGATCCTTGTTCGGATGCGCGTCGGCTCTCAGCGACCGTACAGTAGCCGGTACATGCCCCAGTTGCCGTACACGATCTTGACATAATTGCGCGTCTCGCGGTAGTCGATCAGCTCAGGGAAAAGATCGCGGTCGGTGGTGTTTTGCAGCCAGCGCGCCGCGTTGCCCGGACCTCCGTTATACGCCGACGCAGCCGCGAGCGGATTGTTATCGAAGGCGCGTAGCTGATGGCTCAGGTAGTGCGCGCCAAAGCGAATCGAGACAGCAGGGCGGTAGAGCTGATCGACCGAGAAGTTCGCGACCTGCAAGTTCTGCGCGATGCCCTCTGCCGTTCCGGGCATCACCTGCGCCAGACCGCGCGCACCAACCCACGATGTCGCATCGGGATTGAACAAGCTTTCCTGGCGGATCAGCGCGTAGAGCAGACGCGGATCGAGTCCAAACTGCTGTGCCTCGCGCTGGACCACCCGCAGGTAGGGCGTGGGAAACATCAGCCGCAGCAGGCCGGTCGGCGTTTTGGACGTGATATGCTTGTCGGGGCTCAGCGCGACGACTCGCTCCGCAATCTTGAGCGCGACATAGGGATCTCCTGCCTCGTGGACGCGCAGCGCAAGCTGCCACAAACGCTGCGGATCGTCCTTCCAGGCGTCCTGGGCCGCGAACCACTCGTCACGCGACTCGTTGCGCAGCCCAACTCGCACCAGCTCATGCGCTCGGACCACCTCGGGCGCGCTGCCGACGATCTCCGCGACATTCTGTGCGTCGGATTTGAACCACCCACCGATCCAGGCTGCCACCGCTTTGCGCTCGTCGTCACCTGGCCCGGTGCCGAGCGGCGCTGTACCGTCGAGCGGCTGGTTCAGCAGCTCGCGCGACCGCATGGCGTAGAACGATTGGGGAGCGGTATCGATCGCCGCTTGCAGATGCGCGCCTGCCTCAGCGCCCTGCCCGGCCTGCACGAGCGCGTTCCCGGCCCAAAAATGTCCTTCGGCGCTATCGGTGCCGGTCGCGCCGCCAGCCAGCGCGCGCCACGCGGCAATCGCCTGATCGCGCTGGTTATGCTGGTAGTAGTAAAATCCGGCCTTGGTCAGCGCGACATGAGCCTGAACGCTCTGCGGATACGCTTTGCCGAGCTCGAGCGATGCAGCCATCGCGCCCGGCGTGTCGCCCTGGCCCTCCTGTAACTGGATCGCTCGCCACAGCGCCTCAGGCGCAAGCTCGTGGCTGGCGAAGCGCGCGGCCAAGCGGCGGTAGCCGTCGATCGCCCAGGCAACGTTGCCGCTCCACCCCACGGTTTGAACGTAGTCCAGCTCGGCCTGAGCGGTGCCCGCGCTCTCCGGCTGCTGCGCCAGCGCCCCCAGTTCGCTCAGCGCCTCGTCGTAGAGCGCCTGCGCGCGCAGGCTGAGCGCCCGCTTGCGGCGAGCCTCGAACCGATCCGCGTCGCTGAGCGGGCCGGCCAGCGCCGCGTCGAAGAGCGGCACGGCGGCGGCGTAGCGCTCGTGGGCAAAGTTAACGTTCGCGGCATCAAGCGGCGCGACACCGCCCGCCGGATCGGATTGGAGCACGGCCAGCGCCTCAAGCGCCTCGCCGCGCTGGGGATAGCTCGCGACGATCTCGCGCAGCCAGGCGCGCGCTTCGTCGGTGGTGCCCGCAAGCTGAGCCGCGCGCCAGAGCACGGCTGGCCGGTAGTCGGCGTTCTGGGCAACGCCAAGCAGATCGCGATAGCGCGCAAGCTGCTGATCGGTCTGGCCTGCCGCGCCATGCAGCGCGATCAGCGCTTCGAGCGCTTCGGCCCGGCGGCTACGCGCGATCGGCTGCTGGGCAGCATAGCTGTAGGTTGCAATCGCCTGCGCGGTCTGGCCTGCGGCGCGCTCCTGGGCGGCCTGTCGCAGCGCGGCGTATGGCTCAAGCGGAGTTTTGAGCGCGCGGTAGCGCTGGTACGTCTCGATCGCGGCCTGCCAGCGCCCCGCCTGCTCGTGTGCCCGCGCCAGCAGCAGGAGCGCGCGGGCCGCAAGATCGTCGGTCTGTCCATCGGCCAGAAACACGATCAGCGCCTGCGTCGCCTCGTCGGGGCGGCCCTGAAGCAGTAACGATTCGGCCATGCCCCACTGTGCCAGGCGCGCGTGCTCGGCGCTCGGCTGCTGCGCCAGCACCTGCTGGAGCGTCGCGGCCTGCGCTTCGTACTCGCCGGAGACGCGCTGATCGGCGGCCAGGGCAAGCAGGTGATCGTTGGAGATGGGTGTTGGCTGGGACGTGGTGGCGGTTGCCTCGGAGCGGAAAGGATTCGCTTCTAGCTTGGATTGCTCGCGGCGCTGCGGCTCTATGCCCCGACACGCGGAGAGCACGACCAGCACCAGCAGCAGTAGCGCGCGTTTCGACAATCGTTGTTCCTCTTAGGGGGTGTATCATCGGCGGGGATCGACAGGAGATGTCCCACGATCCGAGCGCGCCGTTTAGCAACCCGATACACGGTATTTTACCAGCTTCTGACTGATCAAGCCTACGCGATACGTCGAGATAGCGCCGGATGCCAACAACTTATAAATATTTTGTAAAAAAATGCTATAATCGGCTACGAGCGGTTCAAACAGCACCACTCATTTCTCGCGCTGCTGGTCGTCAGTCTCAACATGCCTTGTCATGAGGCCAGGAAGGAGTTGAAGCACGCAAGAGCGGGGAGCGAACATGACGCAGGGTTGAGCTAAGGGCCGGTCTTTGTAAGCCTCTGATTCACGGGGAGAAAGCCATGAAACCAGTACAGCGACGACGCAACGCACGGTTGTTCCCGATGATGATCCTGCTGGTAGCCTCTCTCTTGGGAACCGGACTCTTTTCTGGCTCTGTTGCAACGTCGTCAATTGATCGTGTTGCAGCGGCAACGGTTGAATGGTACTCGAAGGCGTCGCTTGCGAGCGGGACGCACAGCCTGGGCACGGGCAACACGGGGTTGCTGACGATCGAGTACGATGTGACGCCGCTCGCCAAGCCGATCGACGGCGTGACCGGCTATGCCGACAGTTCGACCACGGTTTCCGACTACAGCAGCCTGGCGGCGATCGTGCGCATGAACAGCGCGGGCTTCTTCGATGCGCGCAACGGCGCGAGCTACACCGCGCTCACGTCACTGGCCTACAACGCCAACACGATCTACCACGTCAAG
>DASUTC010000336.1 GCA_036374795.1 Herpetosiphonaceae bacterium | reverse complement strand
GATCGATTGCTCGGCCTTCTTCAGGAACGTCTTGACCCGTGAGCGGACCTTCTGATTGCGCAGGCGCTTACGTTCATCTGATTGAATGCGCTTCTGAGCGGACTTGGTATTTGCCAACGGAATACCTCCAACCTTAAATATCGTTATAATGGCCTGTATCGCTTGCTAACGGGTGATTATATCAAAACGCTGAAGGACACGCAACCACATGGCGCAAGTTTCTTCGATCACGGGACGCGGGGCGCGCTGGCGGATGGTGCTCAACACCGGCATCGTCATGCTTGGCGCGGTGCTGAGCCGTCTGCTCGGCGTGATCCGTGACGGCATTATCTCGGAGCGCTTTGGCATCAGGCCGGAGCTGGGCGCATTTACCGCCGCGTTTGCCATCCCCGATCTGTTATATTTTGTGATTATCGGCGGCGCGCTCGGCTCGGCGCTGATCCCGGTCTTTGGTCGGCTGCTGGAAGAGCAGCAGCAGGAGCGCGCCTGGGAGCTTGCCAACACGATCCTGACCGCGTCATTCGTCATCTTCGTGCTGATCGCGGCGCTGGTTGCGGCCTTTGCCCGCCCGCTGCTGGCCTACACTGTCGCCAGCGGCTACGCCGACGATCCCGCGATGCTGGGGCTGACCGTGCATCTGATGCGGCTGATGCTGATTCAACCGCTGCTGCTGGGCCTCGGCGGGCTGATGATGGCGATCCTGCAAACCTTCGAGCGCTTCACGCTGCCCGCGATTGCCTTCAACATCTACAATCTGTCGATGATCGCCGCCGCGCTCTTTCTCGCGCCAATCTATGGCATCGACGGGCTGGCGATCGGCGTGGCGTTCGGCGCGCTGCTCTATTTTCTGGTGCAACTGCCGGGCGTTATCCGCGCCGGTCTGCGCTTCAAGCCGTCGCTGAACTGGCGCATGCCCGAAGTGATCCGCGTAGGCTCGCTGCTCGCGCCGCGCCTGATCGGGCAGGGCGCGCTCCAGCTCAATATTATCGTGATGATCTCGCTGATGAGCCTGATCGGCAGCTCGGCGCAGGCGGCCAATCGCTACGCCTACCAACTGCTGATGCTGCCGCACGGCATCCTCGCGGTCAGCATGGGCACGGTGATGTTTCCGCGCCTGACGCGCCTCTTTGCCGCCGGGCAGCAGGAGGATGCGCGCCACGTATCGATGCAGACGCTCCGCACGGTGCTGTGGCTGACGGTTCCGGCGGCAGCGCTGCTGGCAGTGCTGCATGTGCCGATCCTGCGGCTGCTCTTCCAGCGCGGCGATTTTGGGGCGGAGGCACTGCGGATGACCGGGCGAGCGCTGCTCTTTTACACGCCCGGCGCGATCGGCCTGGCAGGCGCTGAGATCGTGATTCGCACCTTTTACGCGATGGAGGATACGTACACGCCGGTGATCGTCGGCGTGGCGACGATTGTGCTGAACGGGCTGCTGGCCTGGAGCATGATCACCTACTGGCAGCGCGACATCGGTCTGATCGCCCTAGCCTACAGCGCAACCAACATGATCGAGTTTGTGGTGCTGTTCGGCATTCTGGCGCGGCGGCTCCACGGCTTCGAGGCGGCGCATTTCGCGCGCTCCGCGCTGGCGCTCGTCTTTGGCACGCTGGCGCTCGTGCTGGTGCTGATCGCCACTGTGTGGCTGTCGCGGCCCTATGTTCCGGGCGTGACAGCGGATAGCCCGTACGGGCGCGGAGCCGATTTTTTTGTCCTGGCTGGCTGGCTGGCCTGCGTCGGCGGCCTGGGGCTGGCAGCGTATGTCGGGGTTGGGGCGCTGCTGCGCGCGCCTGAGCTGCGCGAGCTGTGGAGTTTAGTACGGCGGCGTCATGCGAGTTGATACGATCATCGTCGGCGGCGGGCTGGGCGGGCTGGCAGCGGCGATTCGTCTGCAAGCGGCGGGGCATCGCGTGCGGCTGCTCGAAAAGAACGAGCGCGTCGGCGGCAAGCTGGGTATCGTCCAGGCGCAGGGCTTCACCTTCGATACCGGGCCGTCGCTGCTCACGATGCCCTGGGTGGTGCGCGAGCTATGGGCCGCCGCAGGACACAGCGCCGACGACGTACTGGAGATCGTGCCCGTCGATCCGGTCTGCCGCTACACCTGGCCCGACGGCACGCGCTGGGATCATCGCGCGGCGCTGCCCGATCTGATTGCCGAGATCAGTCGGCTCTCGCCGCCGGACGCGGTTAATTTCTTTCGCTTCATGGCCTTCGCCGGGCGGATCTATGCCGCGACCTCCGAGCCGTTTTTGCTGTCGCCGTTTCGCGGCTGGCGCGATTTCGTCACGCCGCGCTTTGTCCGCGACGCGCCCGCGCTCGATCCGCTGCATACCGTCGATCAGGCCGTGCGACGCTATTTTCGCTCGCCACACCTGCGGCAGGTCTTCAACCGCTACGCGACCTACAACGGCTCGTCGCCCTACCGCGCCCCGGCGACATTCTGTATCATTCCGTACATCGAGTTTGCCGAGGGCGGCTGGTATCTCACAGGCGGCATGTACTCGCTGGCGCGCGAGCTGCTGCGGCTGGCCGAGGCGCTGGGCGTCGAGATTGAAACCAGCGCCGAAGTCGTCGAGGTGCGCGTGCGCGACGGACGCGCGCGGGGCGTGCGGCTGGCGCAGGGCCGCGATCTGGCGGCGGAGCGGGTGATCGTCAACGTCGACGCGCTGCACGGCCTGCGCCATCTGGTCGCGCCTGAGCAGCGCCGTGTCTGGACCGACCGGCGCATCGATCGGGTCGATCCGTCGTGCTCCGGGTTTGTCCTGCTGCTCGGCACCGACCGCGACTATCCCGATCTGACGCACCACAACATCTTTTTCTCGCGCGACTATCCCGCCGAGTTCCGCGCGCTCTTCGATCTTCAGGTGCCCGCTCCCGACCCGACGATCTATGTTACGGCCACAGTCCGCAGCGATCCGGGCCACGCGCCCACGGGCGGCATGAACCTCTTTGTACTGGTCAACGCTCCGGCTACCAGCCAGCGCTTTCAGTGGGAGCGCGAGGCGCGGAGCTACCGCGACCTGATCGTGCGGGCGCTTGAGCGGCGCGGGCTACCAGAGCTAGGCCAGCATATCCGCTACGAGCAGATCATCACGCCGTCTGACTTCCAAAATCGCACCTATGCCTGGCGCGGCGCGCTCTACGGCTCGTCGTCGAACCAGATGCTAGCGGCATTTTTGCGCCCGCCCATCGTATCGCCCGACGTGCGCAGGCTGTACTTTGTCGGCGGCGCGACCCATCCGGGCGGCGGGATTCCGCTGGTGCTCCTTTCTGGAAAAGCCGTCGCCGCCGCTATCGCTCACGAGCAAACGGTAGAGGGGTAAGCCCGCGTATTTAAACTATTGACATAGCTCGACCGCATAGCCGCACCTCTGCGCGTGTTAACCGATTCTTTACGCTAATATCGTAAAACGACGATGAAAGTCTTGATCTTCAAGATCAAGTATGCTATAACATACAACGTAGCCCTGAGAAGCTATTGGTAAAAGACCATCGTAGGGTTAAGTACAATAAGCTTGTCGTTGCAAGCGGCGAATTCCCAGACGTAGAAAAGTTTGGATGGGATCGACCGTAAATGATGCGAAACGTGAAGCCTGGAGGCTGAACGGGGACCATCATACGTAAGCGCTGGATTTCAAATCGGTTCGCAAGTGCTACGCGGGTAGCCCCGAATGAAACAGTTGCTGTACAAGCAGGGCAAGCATCTCGGCAGCAAAGCTCACACGGCTGACAGATAGAGATGTATAGGTCGTCGTACGAGCGAAGCTTGGGCAGAAAAGCTGGTGGCGAAGCGCCAAAACAAACCGAGCACTGCATCAAGATACTGCGGAGTGAGTAGCTAACTCGATGTGATGTGTGCCAGTAGGCATTCCAGGGCTTCTCTATATTTCACCCGTCGCCGGACGTACCGGGGGCGGGTGATTTATGTTAAGCGCGCCACTTACTGCCAATAAAAGATATACAAGATCGACAAGCCGGTAAAGACCAGAACCAGCGAATAATGTAAATAACCCGCTCCATACCGCATGCGCGTTGTGATCCAGGCCCAGACAAAGCTGGAAGTTTGGGGGTAGAACGTCCGACGATTCTTGAGGCGATACACATCATAATCAACATCCGCGTGATTAGCGTACTTATCTAAAATATCATGATACCGTTCAACGAATTGCATGTAGATCGCTGCATCATAGGGCTTCCCAATATAGGGCGTGAGTTCACGATTAAGCCGTCCTAGCTCTCGTCCGCTGCTCAACATTTTGTCGGCATGAAGCGCATAGTTTTCCGCGCCGAGTAACTGCGAGTAGGCGAGAACCAGCACCGCGAGAAATACTTCAATTGCATTCAGCACCTCAGGAGATGTTCGTAATGGCACATTCATCGCCTGAAATAGCGGGATGAGAATGAGTTCGACAGAGAGTGCTGCTAAAATCCACTGAGAAAATCGTTGGTGGGTGGCAAGACGATTTGCAGCAATATAACGCGCGCGCGTGGTCGTCTCTATTTTCCGATGAAGATCATCAAATGGATGTTGTGCGGATGCCATTTTTGTCGATCCTTGACACAGGCAGGCGGATAATAATGTATTCTAATCGAACCGAAAGCCCTCGTAAAGATCACGCCGTCGCGCATCTTCCATCGAACATTCTAAAGAAAGTAAAGAAAGTCTAGCAGTTTATGCGTGTCTCTTGACATGGCAGGCCTGTTTGTGCTATAAGAGCCGCCTACTTTCTAATCCTTACTAAGGAAGTAGAGAGCAGCGATGCGGCATGGTAGCGTAGTCCTATCAGGCAAAGCCTCCGCCGATCTGCGTCGGCACAATCGAGCTGTCGTCTTAGAGCTGGTGCGGACGCGCGGGCCGATCTCGCGGGCCGAGCTGGCGCGGGTGGGTCGGCTGAGCATGCCAGCGGTGATGGACATCATCGGCGGGCTGGTGGAGGAGGGCCTGGTTCAGGAAGTCGGCGTCGGCCCTTCGTCGGGCGGGCGGCGGCCCATGCTGCTGCAACTGGTGCCCCAGGCGTACTGCGCGATCGGCCTTGAGGTTGGCGCTCACACCCTGACGGCGGTCGTCACCGACCTGAACGCGGCGGTGCAGCGGCGCTTAGAAGTACCTTCCACCATGGCGCAGGGGCCGGAGGCGCTGGCAACACAGCTGCGCGGCACGCTCCACGATGTCTTCGCGCAGCAGATCGCCGGGTTCGGCGGCGTGCTGGGTATCGGCCTGGCGCTGCCCGCGCCGGTGCTCTCATCGACCGCGCTGAGCTTTAGCCCGCCGAGCTATCCCGGCTGGGGGCAGATCCAACTGCGCGAGCTGGTCGCGGCAGAGTTCCAGGTGCCGGTGCTGGTCGACAACGACGCCAAAGCCGCCGCATTAGGCGAACTCCTGTTTGGAGCCGGTCGCGGCGCGCGCAGCATGTTCTACGTGATGGTCGATCGCGGCGTGGGCGGCGCGGCGATCGTCGGCGGCGATCTGTACCGTGGCGCTGACGGCGGTGCGGGCGAGATCGGGCATATGCTGATCGAGCTGGAAGGGCCGCTGTGCGGCTGCGGCAAGCACGGATGCCTTGAGGCATTCGTCGGGCGCGCGGCGATCGTCCGGCGCGCGGTGCGGGCGATTAACCTGGCCGGGCGAAGCGAGCTCGGCGGGCAGCCGCAGGCGAAGCTCAAAACGGAGCACGTGATCGAGGCCGGGATCGCGGGCGATGCCGTGGCGCAGGGCGTGCTGCAAGAAACGGGCAGGTATCTCGGCATCGGCATCGCCAACGTGGTCAACCTCTTCAACCCAGAGCTTGTGGTGCTCGGCGGCTCGACCATGCGCGCCGGGTCGCTGATCCTCGATCCGGTGACGAACGTCGTCAGCCAGCGCGTGCTGCCGGGCATGGCCGAGCGGCTGCGGATCGGCGTCGGCGCGCTGGGGCAGGACGCAAGCGCGATCGGCGCGGCGGCGCTGGTGCTGCGCCAGCTCTTCGTGGAGGGCAGCCTCCTCACGTGAATTTGCCCGGCACCAGTATCATTACACTATTCCCCGATCGAGGCAGGCGGCGTTCGACGAAAGGAGGATGTTTGCAACGCTCCGCCGCTGGATCGCTGATGGTCGTTTGTATCTACAGGAGGAGTAGCAACCTATGTTCCGCACAAAGAAGTGGGCGCTGGTATCGACGCTGCTGATGCTGGCGGCCCTGATCCTGGGCGCGTGTGGCGCTCCGGCAAGCACCGGAACCGGCACCAGCGCCACCACACCCGCCGGAAGCCCGGCTGCCTCAGCCGCACCCTCACCTGCCGAAAGCCCCGCAGCCTCCGCCAGCGCTGCACCTGCCGCGACGACCTCCGCCGGTGGCGCAGGTAAAGTCGAGATCTTTAGCTGGTGGACCGGGCCGGGCGAGGAAGAGGGCAAGCTGGCGATGTACGAGATCTTCAAGCAGCGCAATCCCGGCATCGAGATCGTGGACGCGACCGTGACCGGCGGCGCTGGCGCGAACGCCAAGACCGTGCTTGCCACGCGCATGGCGGGCAACCAGCCGCCGGACAGCTTCCAGGTCCACGCCGGGCAGGAGCTTGTCGGCACGTACGTCGTCGCGGGCAAGATGGAGCCGATCACGCAGCTTTTCAAAGACGAGGGCTGGGACAAAGTGATGCCCAAGCTGCTGCTCGATCAGATCACCTACCAGGGCGAGATCTACTCGGTTCCGGTCAACATCCACCGCTCGAACGTGCTCTGGTACAACAAAAAGATCTTCGACGACAACCAGTTGACGCCGCCCAAGACCATGGACGAGTTCTTCACGGTCGCCGAGGCGCTCAAGGCCAAGAATATCACGCCGCTGGCGATCGGCGGCGGCGATAAGTTCGCCACGCCGCATCTCTTCGAGAGCGTGCTGCTGGCAAGCTTCGGCGCGGACGATTATGCCAAGCTGTTCCAGGACGATACCATGTGGGCCGATGAGCGCACCGCACAGGCGATCGAAACGTTTGGCCGCATGCTGAGCTACGCCAACGCCGATCGCGGCTCGCTCAAGTGGCAGGACGCGGCGGGGCTGGTCTATGACGGCAAGGCCGCGATGACGATCATGGGCGACTGGGCCGAGGGCTACTTCAAGGGCCGTGGCGGCCAGCCCAACGTCGAGTTTGGCTGGGCAGCGTCGCCCGGCACCGACGGCATCTTCATGTGGCTCAGCGACAGCTTCGGCCTGCCCAAGAACGCGCCCAACCGCGACGCGGCTATCGCCTGGCTGAAGGTGGCAGGCTCCAAGGAAGGGCAGGACGCCTTCAATCCCAAGAAAGGCTCGATCCCGGCGCGCACCGATGCCGACCTGAGCCTGTACGACGCGTATTTGCAGTACTCGATCCAATCCTTCGCCAAGGATAAGCTCGCGCCCAGCATCGAGCACGGCGCGGCGGCTCCGACCGACTTTGTCACCGAGTACGAGAATGCGATCAACGTCTTTGCCGCCGACCAGGACGTGCAGACGCTCGTCGATGCGCTGTCGGATGCTGCAAGTCTGATGGGCCAATAGCGCTGGCGGGTGCCGGATGCGCGCGCACCAGGACGTGTCGGCGCGCATCCCGCGCTCCCTGGACGGGGGTAGCACATGCAGCAAGCTCAATCACACGACGTGGTCGTCGCGCCACGTCGGACCAGACGACGGCCCTGGACGATCGACCGCATCGCGCCGCTGCTGATGATCGCGCCGTCGGTGATCGCGATTGCAGTCTTTGTCTACGGCTTTATCGGCTGGACCGGCGTT
>DASUTC010000335.1 GCA_036374795.1 Herpetosiphonaceae bacterium | reverse complement strand
TTCGTCTGTGTCACCCTGGCGAGATACGCTTCGATCGCGCGCTCCGAGAGCGGAGGGCTCAGGTAGCGACGCCCGGCGATCACCTCATGCACAGCGCGCACCAGATCGGCGGCCTGCGCATCCTTGACCACATAGGCCACCGCTCCATTGTGCAGCGCTTCCAGCACATACGCCTCGCTGGCCTGCATCGAGAGGATGATCACCTTGGTATGCGGCACGCGCTGATGCACCTGCCGTGTAACCTCCAGCCCGTTCAAGCCGGGCATCATCAGATCGACGATCAGCACATCCGGTGCCAGCCGCTCCACAAGGCTGGTAGCGGTAAGACCATCGGCAGCCTCGCCCACGACCTTAAAATCGTATTCGGCATCGAGCAGCGTGCGTAGGCCCTGCCGGACGACATGATGATCATCGGCCAATACAATCGTTGTCATAGCCCTGCTCCATCGCTCGATGCCGCCCGCGCCGGCACGGGCAGCTCCGCACGGATCAGTGTTCCCACGCCGGGCATTGTCTCGACGACAAGCTCGCCACCCAGGAGCGCTGCCCGCTCCCGCATGCCAGGCAGGCCACGCGATGCGCTGCTCGCCTGGTCGATCGACGGATCGAAGCCCGCCCCTTGATCCTCGATCTGCACCGTCAGCATATCGCCGATCACCCAGAGTGATACCGTCACATGCCGCACCTGGCTATGACGCGCGACATTCGTCAGCGCTTCCTGCACGATGCGATAGGTCGCCGTCTCAACCTCCGGTGGGAAGCGCCGACCCAGCCCTGTGTGCGCGAACGTCACCTGCACGTTGGTTTGAGCCGTATACCGCTCGAAGTGCCAGACCAGCGTCGGCAAGAGTCCCAGGTCGTCCAGCATCGCCGGTCGCAGGTCGAGCGAGAGCTGCCGCACACGCGCCATCAGATCGTTCACCAGCGCCTGCGCCTCACTCAATCGCCGCTGAAACTCGTCGATCGGCAGACGCTGGATCATTTCAAGAATCAGCTTGAGGCCGGTAAGTGTCTGGCCGATTTCATCGTGAAGCTCAAGCGCAAGGTGTCGGCGCTCGCTCTCTTGCACCTCGATCATCTGGCGCGACAGCCGTTGCAGATCCTGCTCCGCGCTCCGCACCTGCTCGGAGAGCATCGCCTGCTGGATGCCGATCTCGATCTGATCCGCAACCTCACGGATCGCCACA
>DASUTC010000334.1 GCA_036374795.1 Herpetosiphonaceae bacterium | reverse complement strand
GACTGGTCGGCTCAATGATGCTGTCCGCTGTAGCGCTCCTCAGGCATCACCAGCCACAAGATGACGTACGGCAGGAGTCCGGGCACGCCGCCGGGCAGCAGCATCAGGATAAAGAGAAACCGGATGATCACCGGATCGATGCCGAAATACTCGCCAAGTCCTCCACACACGCCCGCGATGATACGGTTGGTGGTGGATCGCTGTAATCTTCGCGTTTCCATGCGCCGCTCCTTTCAGCAAATCAAGCGTTGATGTGACGCGCTGGCGGGAGGCGATGTTGCAGCGCTCGGCTCGTCTGCCTTCAATCGCGCTGTCGCCGCGCGCTCCGCACTGCCTGGAGCGGACCCCAGCCAGCGCCCAGCGCCGAGTCGCCGCCGTCGACGCGAATGGTGGTGCCGGTGATGTAGGCCGCGTCCGGCGAGGCTAGAAACGCGATCACTGCCGCGATCTCGTCGACGGTGGCGAAGCGGCCAAGCGGGTTGAGCCGCGCGAAGTCGTCGGTTTCAAAGGCGGCCTCGCCGCCTGTGGCCGCCACGGGACCCGGCGCGACGTTAATCGCGCGAATGCCGCTCGGCGCGACCTCCAACGCCAGCGCGCGCGTCAGGTGTTCCAGCGCGGCCTTGAAGGCGCCATAGGCGAGGGTTTGCGGATCGGCGACCTGCGCCAGGGTCGACGAGAGGTTGACGATGACCCGATCGCCGCTGGCCGCTTCGAGCAGCGGCAGCGCCGCCCGCGTACACAAAAAGACGCTGGTCAGGTTGAGCGCGAAGAGCCGCTGCCAGTCGTCAAGCGAAAGCGCGCGCAGCTCGCTGCTACAGGTCGATCCAACGCCGTTGATCAGCGCCGCCAATGGCCCGGCCTGCGCCACCTGCCCAAAGACGCGCGCGACATCGTGCTCGCTGGTCATGTCGCCGACGATGGTCTGGAGCGCGTCCGTGGACGCGGCGGCCTTCAGCTCGTCCAGCGCGGCGGCATCCACGTCCACGGCGACGACGGCGAATCGATCCGCCAGCAAGCGCCGGACGGTCGCTCGTCCGATGCCGCCTGCGGCTGCGGTGACAACCGCGATGCGCGATAGCTGCTGCATGCTCCTTGCTCCTGGTTTCGAGTTTCGAGTTGCGGCCCTCAACCAAGGCCGGGTGCCAGACCCACTTGCTCTTTCGTCCCCTTACACACCCGCGCCAGCGGTCAGGCCTGCGAAGATCAGCAGATTCAGGCCCACCAGCGCCGATACGATCGGCAGCACCCACCGGCTGCGGCTGGTCATCAGCATCAGGTGCGGCAGCAGCAGCCCGAAGAGCAGCACCACAAAGAACAGCACCGGCACGTACAGCGGCAGGAACAGCGCCACGAAGAGGCCACGGATCAGCGGCGTCAGCAGCAGCAGACCGCTGATCGCCGGGAGCAGCACCAGCAGCAGCGTAACTCTGGGCGCATCCTCATCGCGCGCCGTGAACTTAACCGCCAGCGCGATCAGACCAAAGATCAGCGGCCAGGTGAACAGATAGCTGGTGCCTGGCAGCGCAAACGTGGTGGCTACCAGGACGATCAGCCACCACAGCCACGCGCCGACGATCAGATTGTTCAGCAGGACGCGCCTGCGGAGCCAGACGTAGAGCGCCGAGGTGATCGCGAGCGCCAGGGCGATATAGCTGATGGTGAAGTATTGCCAGTTGTAGGTCGCGCCGTTGAGCATGTTGATCGGCTGTGCGTTCATCAGCAGCAGCAGGAACGAGAGCGCGTACACGCCCAGCAGGCTGGCGATCAGGACCAGTAAAAAGATAAAGAAGCCGCCGATCACGCCTCTGATGGTCAGCCGCCCACGCCGGAAGCCGAGCACGATCACGCCGACAAAGAGGATCGCCGTCAGGATCATCAGCGGTAGATTGAGCGCCTGCGAGTAGTGGACGACAAAGCCCAGGATGTTAAAGTAGGTGCGGTTGGGCGCGCTGGTGTTGTCGAGGCTGGTATTCGCAAGCTGCCGGGCGAGGCCCAGCATATACGATCCGTGGTGCTGCAAGGTGCGCGGGTTCAGGTTGGCGACGCTGTCGGTCGGCATGTGGTAGTGGACGAAGCCGTCGATAAAGGCAAAGCCAAAGCCCGGCATGTTCGCCTGGCGGAACATGGTGAGATCCGTATCGTTCGGCAGCAGTTGATAGATGTCGTAGGTGAACGAGTAGCCCACGGGATACGGCGACTTGGCAAACTGGCTGATCAGCCAGCCGTTGTTGTCGCTCGTCTCGAACATATAGGACGGGCCGGTCGTGCCGCGCGCCTCGAAGTTCATCACGACGTTCACATCATCTGCCCAGGGATGCTCCTCCACGAACGCTTTCGCGCCCAGCAGCCCGCGCTCTTCGCCATCGGTGAACAGGAAGATGACATCGTTAGCCGGGGCCTGGCCGACGCGCAGCGCGCGGAGCGTTTCGAGCATCGCGGCGATGGCGGACATATCATCGCTCGCGCCCGGCCCGCGCTGGACGCTGTCGTAGTGGCCCGCGATCATTACGGCATTGTTGCCGCCGCCCGTGCCTTCGAGCCGCGCCATCACGTTCTCGATCGTAGCGGAAGATTCCTGACCGTTGCGCAGCGTGCGCGTGACGGTGGCGGTCTGAAACTCCGGCTGGAGGCCCTGCTTCGTCAACTCCGCGGCGATATACTCACGGGCTTTGGTGTTTTCTGCTGAGCCGACCGGACGGGGATGTTGGGCAATGATCTCAAGATGTTGGAGCGCTCGCGCGGCTGAAAACTCGGTCGGCGCGGCATCCAGGCTGGCTGCTCTGGGCGGCTCCATCTGGTACATGCCCAGGAATGCCAGAGCGGCCAGCAGCACGAATGTAAGAATACCGGTTGGCACGACGAAGCCTGCCTGATTGTCCGACGTACGCGATTCCATGAGCGGCTGTTCCTTTCGCTAAGTCTGTGAGCCTATGCTGGACAAGCGTTGAATGCTCTCTACCGATCGTCGAGGCGGGTGCTATCGATCGGGCTGGACGATGAATAGCGGGCGCTTTTTTGGTGCGTGTACCTGCTGCTCTACGAGCAATACCACGATCGACGTCGAGCATGAGCGACGGCGACTATGGCGATTGTATCACGTCCCTGGGATCTGCCGGTAAGCCTGGGGTCCCGGCGACGTTAGGGTTTAACTGACACACGTTTTGTTCGTTGAACCATATCTTTCCGAGGAATGGCCTCTCTCAGACTTTGCCGGCTCGGAAAGGACGACACCCAAATGATGATACGGCCAGGATTGCTTCGAGTTATCGATTTTTCTACCGAAAACCGATACACCACCACCTCATGGACGTGGTCAAATACAGTCAGGCATAGTGCTGCACCAAGTTGGTCTGCACCTGATGAGGATAAAGAGGCTGACATGATCTAGAAGTGTACACCTGTCATCAACGAGTCCAGTAAGCGAGTCAACGGATCGCTTGATCAGGTTCGTCACGTTGGACGACTCCAACCCGTTGAAGCAACTCTCCTATCAGCAGGAAGCAACGTATGGTGCCTGGCAGCAGGGACACCATCCCTGCTGCTCACCAAGAGCATATCGTATCGTCGAGCGCCAGCTATGATGATCTCCTACGGACACCCCCATATCTGTCCGTAACAACACAACCATTACCGCACGTTCATCGTCACGCACCTGTATCACACTCACCTGATACGTATTGCAAATCGGAGAGATTCTCATGGATACAACACGCTTCAGCCGCCATCGCCGCACGCACATCGTCCCGCGATGGGTTTCGCTCACGCTCCTATGGGCAGTGCTGACAACGCTGCTCCCGCTCAACAGCGCGCCAGTTCACGCGGCAACGTATACCATCACCGCCGCGATGCCCAAGTTCACCGCCGACAACATCGGCAAATGGCAGCTTAATCACCATGCGCTCCACAGCGGGGATGCGCTCCGCCTGACGCCGCTGACTGAAAACCGCCCGGTACCTTCGCGAGCGGGTAGCGCCTTCTTGCGAGATCGGGTCACGCTGGCCGAGGATCGCTCATTCAATGCGTACTTCGAGATGCAAATCTCCGACCCAGGTACTCCCTATGGTCAGAGCGGCGCCGATGGGCTGGTCTTCACCCTCCAGCCGATCTCAAACACGGCGGTTTCGTTTGGAGGCATGGCCTATGAGGGACTCAATCCCAGTGTTGGTATTGAATTCGATACCTGGCACAACAGCGAGTGGTACGTGCTGGACCCGGATGATAATCATGTGGGCCTCAACATTTTAGTGCGGGCGATCGGCTACCGTTCCCAACCGGAGGTCATCTCGCCGAGGCTCAAGCTGATCTACAGGACGCGACAATCCGTATCCTGCTTGTCGATGATTACCCGGTGATTCGGCAGATGACTCGTCGTCTGCTCTCGCTCCACGCCGACATGGCTGTGGTTGGCGAGGCCAGCAATGGGGCCGAGGCGATGGACCTGGTGATGCAGGTCCAGCCCGATGTCGTGCTGATGGACGTGTACATGCCGATTCTGGATGGCGTTGCGACCACCAGGCAGATGCGCGCGGTCTATCCGGATCTCCCGATTGTGCTTTTCACGAGTTGTGACCGCGATGGTTATGTGCTTGAAGGGCTGCGTGCAGGCGCTGAAGCCTATCTCCTAAAGCACGTCGCGACCGAGGTGCTGGTGTCAACGCTTCGTGCGGCACTTTAGGAGCGATGATTCGTGGCTAGGGACACGCCAAGCGTGTCCCACCTGCCTGCTCAGGTTCGACCCGGCGCGGCTGCCAAACTTGAAACGTGATCGTTCAACCGACAGCGCTTGTCGAGCGCCGCAGCCTGACGGCGGATTGCATGATATAATCCGCCGCGTTATGACGACAGCGAATCTTTCTGATGCCAAACGCCCAAGCATCACGGCGTTTTTCCCGGCCTACAACGACGGCGGCACGATCGGCAGCCTGGTCGTGACGACGCTGCATACCCTGGCAGAGCTGACCGACGATTACGAAGTGATTGTGGTGGAGAACGGCAGCACCGATTACACCGTCGAGGTGCTTGAGGATCTGGCGCAGCAGTACGATCGGCTGCGGGTGCTGACGCATCGCTACAGCCTGGGCTACGGCGGCGCGCTGCGCGTGGGCTTTGCCAGCGCTACCAAGGATCTGATCTTCTATACCGACGGCGACGCACAGTACGATCCGCGCGAGCTGAAGCTGCTGGTGCCGCAGATGCAGCCAGGCGTCGATGTGGTCAATGGCTACAAGATCAGCCGCTCAGACCCGCTGCACCGCAAGATCATCGGGCGGCTCTATCATCACGGCGTCAAGCTGATGTTTGGCTTTAGGCTGCGCGATGTCGACTGTGATTTCCGGCTGATCCGGCGTCAGGTGTTCGACGTGATCGATCTGGAGTCGCCCGACGGCACGATCTGTCTGGAGCTGGTTAAAAAGCTGCAAGACGCCGGATTCCGCTTCGCGGAGGTGCCCGTGCATCATTACCATCGAACCTACGGCACGTCGCAATTTTTCAACTTTCGGCGGCTGCGCCGGATTCCTCCGCAGTTGATCAAGCTCTGGTGGAAGCTGGTGATTCGCCGCGAGCATCTTCAGCGCATCCGCGAGCGTCTCGCCGCGCTTGAGGCGACGACGAGCAATGGCTAGCGACGTGCCAGGTTCATGAGCGAAGGTCGATCAATCAGCCGCTCAGCTATGCGTCTCGTCCGCCCACAGATCCACCGGCCTACCCTGGCGCGCAGCCTGGCCGCCGATCTGCTGCTGGCGCTGAGCCTGACGCTGCTGCTGATCGTCGGCAGCACATGGAGCTATCGCCAGCGTTTGGCGTACGCGCTGCCGATCGAGCACCACGACGGGCTGCATCGGAGCGGACTGGGCGAGGCCGAGTCGAGCGGGAACGGCTGGCATCGCTGGAGCGCGCCCTCAACGCTGATCCGCTTTCCGGGCGTTGGGCGGGCAGGCTATCAGGTGACGCTGCTCTTTCATAATCCGAGCGTCGATCCGCCGCGCACGCTCACGGTTGGCGTCGGCAAGCACCAGCTTGGAGCCTACGCGCTGCGGCCCGGCTGGCAGCAGGTGTCGATCGCGCTGCCTGCGGCGCTGATCGACGGCACGAGCGGCGATCTCGATCTGACCATACGGGCCGAGCCGCCGCTGGATGCCGGGAGTCGCAGGCTGGGCATTGCTGTGCGCGGGCTGTGGCTGGAGCAGCTCAGCGCCGCGCAGCCACCAACCAATGTGCAGTGGAGTGTGGCGCTGTGTCTGCTGCTGCTGGTGGTTCCGCTGCGCTTGCTCGGCACGCCGACGCGCTGGACTGGCCTCGGCGTTGGGGCGCTGCTGCTGCTGGCCCTGCTGCTGCTAGCCTGGCTGCGGATCGATCTGCTGATCGCGCTGCCGCTGCTCAACCGGACGCTGCCGCTGAGTCTGATCGCACTGCCTCCGCTGTGGCTATGGCTGCGTCGGCAAGATCCACGGGCACGGCCCTGGGCGCGAGCGGTCGCCGTCGTGGCGCTGGGCTTGTTTGTCGTGCGCTTTGTGGGCATGCAGCATCCGCAGTTCGTCCAGATCGATCATACGCTGCGGGTGAATCAGATCAAGGCGATGGCCGGTGGTGGTCGCGCGCGGGTGCAGGCGCAGTTGAGCCAGCAGTACGAGTGGGGCAGCGACGTTGTCGTGCCCTACTCGCTGCTGAGCTACGATCTGTTCGTGCCGCTGGCTCGCTGGCTGTCAACACCGCAACTGCTGGCGGCGGTCGAAGGTGTTACCTCGGCGCTGGATGCCAGCGTGGTGCTGCTGCTGTGGGGGATCGCCCGGCGCGGCGGCCTGGACGCGCGCAGCAGTTGGTGGGCGGCGGCGCTCTTCGCGGCGCTGCCGGTCGGCTATCTCTACTTCCACGACGGCAGCTATCCGACGATCATCGGCGTGTGGATTATGGTGGTGGCGCTCTGGCTGCTGACGCGCTTCGCCGATCGTCCGCGCTGGTGGCTGTGGGCCGCGGCGACAACGACGATCACGCTCAGCATCCTGATGTACGTGACGCATCTCGCGTTCGTCCCTGCGGTGCTTGGCCTGGCGGCGGCGAGTGCGTGGCTGTGGGGCGTCGGGCGGGTGCGGCAGGTGAGCCGCCGGATCGGGCTGGGCGCGGCGCTTGGCTTCGCGCTGGCGCTGCTCGGCTACTACGGCGCGCAGCTTCCCGAACTGATCGGCAGGACGATCCCAAACTACATCGCCACGCTGAGCCAGGGAGGCAGCGTTGGCCGGGATGCGAGCCTGCTGCCGGGTCCGCTGCTCGGCAATGTCTGGCAGCAGCTCTGGGGCCACTACCGCGCGATCGTCGCGGCGCTGGCGGCGCTCGGCGTGCTCCTGGCGCTGCACCGGCGCGATCGCTGGCTGACGCATGTTACCCTGGCATATGGTATCTTTCTGATCCTGACCGCCGTCGCCGATCTGCGCTTCGGGCTGTGGAATAAACATATGTACTTCGCGCTGCCGGGCGTGTGCCTGGCCGCCGGGCCGTTGCTCGGCCAGATACAGCGCCGGGGCCGGGCGGGTCGTGCGCTGGTCTTCGCGCTGTTCGGGTACCTGCTGTGGACCAGCCTGGGCGCGTGGCTGCTGCGCGTGGCCTGGTATGTCTGGTCGCTGGAAACGTTGTAAGCGGAGAACCAAGAACTCGAAACTTGGAACTCGAAACTTGAAACTTGAAACTTGAAACGTGGAACTTGAAACGTGGAACCTTGTACGAGCACCTATGAATAGCACAGAGCACACATCGTTTGCCGATAAGCGCTGCATGATCACCGGCGGACTGGGCTTTATCGGCTCGAACCTGGCGGGGCGGCTCGTGGAGCTAGGCGCACACGTGACGCTGGTCGACTCGCTGATCCCGGAGTATGGCGGCAACCTGCGCAACGCCGAGCATCTGGACCGCGATCGGGTGCGGATTAACATCGCCGATGTCCGCGACGAGTATTCGATGAACTATCTCGTGCAGGGCCAGGACTATCTCTTCAATCTGGCGGGGCAGACCAGCCATCTCGACTCGATGCACGATCCGTACACCGATCTGGAGATCAACTGCCGCGCGCAGCTTAGTATTCTTGAGGCGTGTCGCAAGCATAATCCCGATGTGCGGATCGTCTATGCCAGCACGCGCCAGATCTACGGCAAGCCCGACTATCTGCCGGTCGATGAGCGGCATCTGCTCCACCCGACCGATGTCAACGGCATCAACAAGATGGCCGGCGAGTGGTATCACATCGTCTATAACAACGTCTACGGCATCAAAGCCTGCGCGCTGCGCCTGACCAACACCTACGGCCCTCGGATGCGCGTCAAGGATGCGCGGCAGACCTTTTTGGGCATCTGGATCAAGCAGTTGATCGACGGGCAGCCGATCAAGGTCTTTGGCGACGGCTTGCAGATCCGCGATCTCAACTATGTGGACGACGTGGTCGAGGCGCTGCTGCTGGCGGCGGCGACCGACGGCGTGAACGGGCAGATCTTCAACCTGGGTGCGGACGAGACGATCAACCTGCGCGATCTGGCCCAACTGCTGATCGAGCTGAACGGCTCCGGCAGCTATGAGCTGATTCCGTTCCCAGCCGACCGCAAGACGATCGACATCGGCGATTATTACGGCGATTACCGCCTGATTCAAGGACGACTCGGCTGGCGTCCGCAGGTCGACCTGCGCGAAGGTCTGGCGCGGACCCTGGCGTTTTATCATGAACACCGACAGTTTTACTGGTAGCCTGACGCGCGATGCGCTCGACCGCAGAGCCGCCGCCGCGAGACGTGGCTGGACCTGGCAGCCCGATCTGCTGAGCGTCGCGCTGATTGCGGCGTGGGTGCTGCTCGCGCTGGCGCTGGTCTATCGCCTGCCGCAGACGCTCCGGGTCGATCTGGGCACGACCTATGCGCGCGCCTATCTGCGCGGCTTCAACCAGCCGGAGAAGAACGCGGACTACAACTACGCTTTCAGCGGCGCGCGCGCGCAGATCTTTCTTGGCGGCGCTGGCAGCGGCGTGTTCGCGACGACGCTACGCTTCGACGGCGTGCGACCGGCGGAGGCCGACCCCGCGCGCGTCTTCTTCGGCGCGCCGCAGACGCCGGTGGGCTTCAAGCCCTCGAACGGCCTGCGCTCGTACCATGTGCTGGTGCCGTCCACCAGCGGCGATCTCGACGCGCGGATTGTCGCCAATCCGTTCCAGCCTAGCGAGCGTGATCCCCGTCAGCTTGGCATTCCGGTTGATACCTTTGCCGTCCGATCGCTCACGCCGGGCCTGCCTCTGCGCGCGGCAGCGATGATCCTGGCGATCTCGCTGGGCCTGTACGGGCTGGCGCGGCGGCTGGCCCTGCGGCCAGATGTGAGCGCGCTGCTGGCGCTGCTGATTGTCTCAAGCGCGATCTACGGCCTGTTTACCAACCGGCTGCTGATCACGATCGGCCTGGTCTACTGGCTGGCGATCGTGCTGGGCCTGCATGTCGCGCTGTGGCCGCTGCGCCGCGTGGCACGCGCGATCTACGATCGTGCCGATGTGCCCCTGGCCGCCGACGAGGAGCGCTGGCTGTGGCGCATCTTCGTCGCCGCGACGCTGGTCAAGCTTGGCGGGATGCTCTATCCCCACGTGATCATCTTTGACGAGGCGGCGCATGTGCTGCGCATGAACTGGCTCCTGGAAGGTCGCTTCATGGAGCTGTACCGGCCCGGCTATACCTCGTACATGGGCGATACGGTCGGGCTGGGCGGCGGGCAGTTTCCGTACTCGCCGCTGTGGTATCTCGTCGTGGTGCCGTTCTCGTTCCTGGGCCTGGGGCTGCCGGATGCGACCAACGGCCTGAGCGCGCTGATGGATGTCTCCAAGCTCTTCCCGATCCATCTGATCGCCCGTGTGACCACCAGCTCACGGCGCACGGCGCTCTATGCCGCCGCGCTCTACAACCTGCTGCCGATGCCCTACTTTCTGCTGTCGTGGGGCAACTATCCGACGCAGTTCGGCCTGTGGGCGGCGCTGCTGGCGACCGCGTTTCTGGCGGTGCATTACCAGCGCTTCGCGCAGCATACGATCTCGTGGCGCACCTTCGGGATCTGGGTTGCGCTGCTGGCGCTGGCGATCCTCTCCTACACCGTGCTGGGCGTCTTCTCGGTGACGCTCTTTATGATGATCGGGATCTTTGGGCTATTTCAGCGCGGCGGCCTTGGCCGTAAGCGGCTGCGCTTCATCGTCACCGGCCTGCTGGCAGCCGAGCTCCTCTGCTTCGCGATCTATCATGTTCAGTTTGCCGAGGCGATCGTGATGGACACGCTTCCGGCGATCGTTTCGGGCACCGCCGATCGGGCTGACAATCCGCTCGACGCCGCCGCCGAGGCGCGCGAAAATCCGCTGGCTAACTTCGCCGCCAACAATCAGTTTACGGTCGGGCATTTCACGCCGCTGCTGCTGGTGCTGACCGGGCTGGGCGGGCTTGGGCTGGCGCAGCAGGCACACACGCGGCGCTGGTGGCCGATCTGGGGCGCGTGGCTGGGCATCTTTGTGCTGTACAGCCTGGTCAGCGCGTTCGTCGCCGATATGGTGCTCAAACATGTCTTCTTTATGATGCCGCTGGTGGCGATCTGGTCCGGCTATGTGCTGAGCCGCTGGTGGCGGCGCGGCTGGGCCGGTCGCGCGGCGGTGCTGATGGTCCTGTGTTTTCTGGCGTTTGAGGTGGCGCAGCGCGGGCATTTCTACCTGCTGATCAAACGCCACACGCCGCTTTGATGCGCCGTCAGGCCGGGGGTGTGGGGGTGGCCCCCATGATTTTCCCCCCCTGTATTCCGACAAGGCTCCTTGATTCTGTACAAGGTGGATAGATTCATGACGCTACAATCATCGCGAGAGCGATCCGTAAGCCGCGTGCCTTTCGGCGACTCGGTTCGTCAGTATCAGGCGCTGCAACACGAGCTTGACGCCGCAGCGGCGCGGGTGCTCAAGAGCGGCTGGTATATTCTGGGGCCTGAGGTGCAGGCGTTCGAGGCCGAGTTTGCGCAGTTCTGCGGCGTCGCGCACTGCGTCTCGGTCGGGAACGGCACCGAGGCGCTGCATCTGGCGCTGCGGGCGCTCGGCGTGCAGCCCGGCGACGAGGTGGTGACGGTCGCTAATGCGGGCGTGCCCGGCGCGGTTGCCGTCCGGCAGGCGGGGCTAACGCCGCGCTTCGCCGACGTGGACGATCGGGCGCATGCGCTGTCGCCTGGCTCGCTGGAGGCGACGATCACGCCGCGTACCAGAGCGATCATGCCGGTGCATCTGTACGGCCATCCCGCGCCGATGGCCGAGATCATGGCGGTTGCGGAGCGCCACGGCCTGCCAGTAGTTGAGGATTGCGCGCAATCGCACGGCGCGACCGTCGGCGGACGGATGACCGGGACGATCGGGCGGCTGGGCTGCTTCTCGTTCTACCCGACCAAAAACCTTGGCGCGCTCGGCGACGGCGGTGCGATCGTCACCGATGATGCCGCGCTGGCCGATACGCTGCGCAAGCTGCGCGTCTACGGCTGGGAGCGTAAGTACCATAGCACCGTGGCGGGCGGGATCAACTCGCGGCTCGACGAGCTGCAAGCGGCGCTGCTGCGCTGCAAGCTGCCGCATCTCACGCGCTGGAATGATCTGCGCCGCGAGCGGGCGGCCTGGTACCGCGAGCTGCTGGGCGACGTGTCCGGCCTGACGCTGCCGGAAGATGTCGCCGGACATGTTTATCACCTGCTTGTGGTGCAGGTGCATAGCGGTCGGCGCGATGCGCTGCGCCAAGCACTGACGGAGCGCGGCATCGGCACCGATATTCACTATCCGCTACCGACGCATCTCCAGCCCGCCTTCGAGGATCTGGGCTACGAGCCGGGCGAGCTGCCGGTGACGGAGCGGCTGGCCGAGACGGTGCTGTCGCTGCCGTGCTTCCCTGAGCTGACGCGCGCGGAAGTCGAGGCGGTGGCGGCGGCGATTCGCGATGTGATGGGGCAATAACGGAGTTGCAAGTTCCAAGTTCAGAGTTTCGATCTTCGGCTCTTGGTGCGCCGGGTGCCCATGCCGGGTGCCCATGCCCAGAGGGCACCCGCAGGGCACCCGCCTGGCACCCGGTTCCTGGTTTTCCCTTGGTTCTTGGCTCTGTGTTCTGAGATTGTATGGAACAGATCGAATACGAGATCATGGCCGCTGTGGAAGACGCGCACTGGTGGTATCGGGGCATGCGCGCGATCACGGCCTCCTGGCTGGATCTGGCTTACCAGCAGCGGCGCGATTTACGAATCCTCGATACGGGCTGCGGCACGGGCGGTAACGGCGAGTTCCTCCAGCGCTACGGCAGCGTCGCGGGGCTGGATCTGGCACCGCTGGCGATCCAGTTCGGGCAGCGTCGGCTGCCGGGCAGGCTGACACGCGGCTCGGTGGTTGCGCTGCCATTTGCCGACGAGGCATTTGATCTGGTGACATCGTTCGACGTGCTGTACCATCGCGCGGTGATCGACGAGCGGGAGGCGCTCAGCGAAACGGTGCGCGTGCTGCGGCACGGCGGTCGCTTCCTGGTGCGGCTTCCGGCCTATCGCTGGCTCTCGTCCAAGCACGATCGCTCGGTACATGGGCGGCACCGCTACACGGCGCGCGAGGTGCGGTCGCTGCTGACGGAGGCGGGATTGCAGGTGGAGCGCATATCGTACATCAACAGCCTCCTGCTGCCGATCCCGGTGCTTCAGCGGCTGGTCGAGCGGGTGCTGCCGGATCTGGAGCGCTCAGGCTCCGATCTCGAACTGCCTAGCCCGCTGCTGAACGCGGCGCTTGGAACGGCAATGTACACAGAGGCGGCCTGGCTGCGGCGTGGCGGTCGCTTTCCGTGCGGGCTGTCGGTGCTGGCGCTGGCGCGCAGAAGCGCTTGACACACGAGGATGCCAACGCGCTTTGTTCCTTGAGTTTTCTGAGCAACACTGAAAGATTAGTGGATTGATATGCAAAACATGCTTGATCGGGTGTCGCGCACGCCTCAACTTTGGAATCTGCTGCGCTGGGTGGTCGAGGCTGGCTTTCGTGGAGAGCACGCGGTGATCGCCAGAGAGCTGGTGCCCTTCCAAGATCGGGAGCGGCGATTCTTAGATTTTGGCTGCGGCACGGGCCAGTTTGCCGCCGACTTTCCGGCGGATCGCTATGTCGGCATGGACCTGACGAGGCCCTATATCGCGTATGCGGGTGCGACTCGTCCGGGCCAGTACAGTGTGATGGACGGTAGCGCGCTGGGTCTGGAGGATGCCAGCTTCGACGCCGCGCTGGTGCTGGGCGTGTTTCACCATTTGCCGGATCAACTGGTGCGCGACAGCATCGGAGAGCTACACCGGGTGCTCAAGCCGGGCGCGACGCTGCTGGTGATGGAAGACGTGCCGCCGCCAAGCATCTGGAACCTGCCGGGCCATCTGATGCACTGGCTTGATCGCGGCGATCATATCCGCAGCGACGCGGACTATCGCGCGCTGTTCGCGCCGCACTTCAGCGTTCGGCGCAGCTACCATATGCGCTCCGGCATCTGCGACTACGGCGTGTATGTGCTGGCGCGGCAGTGGTAGCGCCTGGTGCAGGCCCATAGAAGCGGCGGCCCTTCCATCGTGGAAGGGCCGCCGGAGCATGCGCAAGACAGGCTAGAAGGTATCGCGGAACTGCTGTTTCGCGCGCTCCCAGCCCTGGCGCACAGTATCTTTGAAGTCGTCCCAGGTGCGCTCCATCTGTGTGCCGGTCGACGTGCGATAGGTCCGATCGTAATCGTTCCAGCCGCGCTGCAAATCGGACTCGATGTCGGTGTAGGAGCGGCCACGATAGCGGTCATCCATTGCCGATTGCCAGCCGTAGCGGTAGCCGTGCTCTATGTCGTTCCATGGCCGATTTGGATTGGAGCGCTCCCAATCCGTGCGGTACTGATCGCTGTAATCTTCCCAGCGATAGTTGTGTTGAGTCATAGCAACCTCCTTGTTGTTGAATACTCACACAAACCGTACTAACCTATGCAGCATAGGCCGTGCCATGAGTGTCGTATCCCGCAGCAGGATGCGGATGCCGGGCATGCAAAAGCCGCTGCTGCATCTGCAACAACGGCTGGTGGCGGAGGGAGTGGGATTCGAACCCACGACGACGTTACCGCCGTACGGCATTTCCAGTGCCGCGCACTAGGCCAGACTATGCGATCCCTCCAGAGTCGTGACGGGCATATTATACCAGAAGCGCGGTCGAGCGCAACTACGGCCGGATGCCGCGATGAGCTGCTATGTCTCGCCGCCCTCCGGCCCGAAATACATCACCCACACCGCGAAATCATCGCTGAAATCTTCAAAGCGGTGAAGCGTCCCCGCAGGCGCAAACAGAAAGTCGCCGGGCGCGAACGGGCGACGGGTCTGGCCGTTGTAGAAGACGCCGCTGCCCTGCATCACGACATAGATCTCGTCGCGGGTATGCGGCGTCTGCGGATCAGTGCCGCGCGGGGCGTACACTTTGACCTGGAGCGTGCCATGCTCGAACAGGAGCGCCGAGCGCTCGTCGTCCGGCCCTGGCAGGTGTTGTAAGGCTTCGGCGATGGCAATGTGTGCCTTAGCAGGAGATGATCGATCCGGAGTCTGCGCTGCGTCGTCGTTGGTCATAGGGTTGCCTCCAGGGCTGGACGGTGCCGAAGAGCTGACGGTAGCATCGTACGCATAGATTGACAAAGCCCTCACGCCGGTTTACCGTTCGTGAGGGCTTGCAGTGTGGCTCCCCGACCAGGGCTCGAACCTGGAACCTACTGATTAACAGTCAGCCGCTCTACCATTGAGCTATCGGGGATCGCTGTATTTGTCTCGTTGCGTGCGGGATTATACAGGGCGCTTCGGCATTTGTCAAATACGGTTTGAGGCGAGTTTTGCGCGGCGGCGGAGAAACAGGAGCATCTTGGCGGCGGCGCTGGCATAGGCCGTCATAGGTCTGTTGGATCGCGCGGATTGTTGCAATCGATTTGTTGGAAATCTGCTGGTTCTGCTATACTCCGGTACACGTGCTGATCATCATCGCGAGAAGGTGGATTGTGGCTAACGATACTCCAAACGGAGCTACGACACGGCGCTGGACGCCGACGTTTCAACGGTCAGTTCGTCTGGTGCTGCTGCCGGTGCTGGCCTGCGCGGCACTCCTGGTCCGGCCCGCCATTCATGTCCAGGCACAAGAAGAACGCTGCTTTGACGACGAGGCGCCGGGTGTCACGGCGTGTATTGGAGGCCGTTTTCTCGAATTCTGGGAGGAGAACGGTGGTCTTGAAGTCTTTGGCTATCCGCTGACCTCGGTCCGGGCACAGAGCACCGACGATGGTACGTTCCTCACGCAGTACTTCGAGCGCGCGCGCTTCGAGCAGCATCCTGAGAATGAGCCGCCCTACGATGTCCTGCTGGGACGCCTGGGCGTCGAGCGCTTGCAGGCGCTAGGCCAGTCCCTCAGCGATTTTGCAACCGAAACGCCGATCGAGTCGTGCCAGTTCTGGCCTGAAACGCAACATAATGTCTGCGGCACCTTCCTGACCGCGTGGCGCTCCGAGGGCGTGCAGATCGACGACGATCCACGTCTCAGCGACGCCGAGCGGCTCGCGCTGTGGGGCTTGCCCCTGACGAGCCAGATCCCGGTTGCGACCGATGCCGGAACGGTGATGACGCAATGGTTTGAGCGGGCGCGCTTCGAGCAGCACCCGGATGGCACGGTCCGCTTTGGCCTGCTCGGCTCCGAAATCCTGGGCGTGGCCCCTATCGTGCCCGTGCAGCCCGATGAGACGCCGGATGAGCCAGAGCCAACACCGCCGCAGGCTGCAGCGCCGGCGGCTCCGAGCGCGCCGCCGCCGTCGATCCCGTGCAATATCAACGTGCCGTCGCCTGTGGAGGGCCTGCAAGTCTGGATGACCAATCCGACCCCATCGCGTGGCGAAGATGCGGTCGCCTGTGTGCGCTTGATTGTCAACGGCACCGTCGTGAACGGCGCACAGTCGATGGCCTATCGCTACATCGGCCAGGAGCGTCGCCCATCGATCCCGCAATCGACCGGCCTCGACGGTGTGGCGAGCTTTATCTTCTATATTCACGAGGAAGCGCCGGGTGTTACGATCCCTGTGGAGGCAGTTGTGACTCACCGGGGTGTTACCTACACCAAGTTCACGGCGTTCACACCGCGATAACATGCGACGAATACCGCACGCACTGCTCGATGGGCTGCGGCTGCGCTGTCCCCAATGCCATCGGGGCGGCTCTTCGCCAGCGGGCCGCTCCTGCCGCTGCTGACGACGCTGATCATCTTCGCGATCGTTTTTCCGGTGCTCTTCTACCACATGCCGCGCGGCCTGTGGGTCAGCATCATCTATCTCACGGCGGCCAGCACCGAGGCGGATTGCAGCCCTCGGACACATCGGTATCGAACTGCTCGCATGGCGATGATGAGCAGGAGCCCAGCACGGCAGGATTGCGGTGCTCATTGAGCAAGATCGCTCACGAAGGAGGACAATCATGGATTTGTTGGTTCAGCAGATCACCGAACGAACCGGCATCAGCGAGTCGCAGGCGCGTGAGGCCGTGCAGATGGTCGCGGGCTTTATCAAAACGCAGCTACCCGCTCCGATAGCCGCTCAGGTTGATGCGATCCTCAGCGGTCAGGGCGGCGAGAATCTGGCGGGCCAGGCTCAGCAGATGCTCGGCAATCTTGGCGATATGTTCGGCAAGCAGTAGACCCGCTAGCATACGGCTTTCGAGTTCCGAGTTCCAGGTTGCAGGCCCTCACCCCCCTCTCTCACTGCGGTAGGAGAGGGGGCGTAAGCGTTGATGGGGGACACCCCCGGCCTTGCGCCGCTTTCTTCTTTGTTTGCTCGCTTAAATCACATCGCCGAGATAGACCGAGCCGATCAGGTAGTGCAGCACAGAGATCGCCGTCAGCAGGCCGATGAGCCAGAGCGGCCAGCGCCGGATACCAAGCGCGGTCAGCAGCAGCAGCGGCACCGTAAAATCCAGCGTGTAGCGCGGGCCGAACTGCCGCCAGCCGGTGCCCATCAGCAATAAAATCGGCACCGCCACCAGCAGGATCGTCGCGAGCAGCGCCCAGACCGACCAGCGCGGACGCCCGACGACGATACCCCAGAGCGCGGCGAAAAAGACGGGGCTGAGCACGAACAGGCTGCCGCCCATGTCGCTCCCCGGTCGCCACGGGAACGGGTAGGCCACGAATTGATAGAAGAGGTTGATCGGCAGGTAGTGCAGATCGAACGCGCCGTAGCGCTGGTAGTCGCGCGCAAAGAACGCCGACATACGGTGATAGGCCAGCCCGTTGTCGAGCGCGCTGCCGAAGCGCAGCCAGTTGTACATGCCCAGCAGCGTGACCGCCAGGATCACCGGCCCGATCCCGATCAGGACGTAGCCGAACAAGCGCCAGCCGCGCTCGGACGGCTCCTGCCAGTGCCGCCACAGCAGGTAGCAGGCGGGCCACAGCCCGGCGAAGACCAGATGGTTGCGCGTCAGCAGCGCGCCGCCGAGCGCCAGACCCGCGCAGAGAAACGCCACCGACCGCCGCAGATCGATCGCCGCCAGGTAGGCCAGCGCCACACACGCGAAGCCCACAAGCTGGCCGGTGTACCAGACTCTCCCGTACGGCGCGAGAGCGGTGTGTGTCGTGCCGAGCGCGAAGAAGAGCACCAGCAGCCCGCGTTGCAGCGACGACAGCGCGATGATACCGCGCGCGCTGGCGTGGCGCAGCAGCAGCGCGACCAGCGCCACGTTGAGGCCGCCGACGCCGATCGTCAGCAGAATATCGCTGACGCCCACGCCCCACACCGCGACGAACGGCAGCAGCGCCAGCGCCGGGAAGGGCGGCCAGTAGAGGTAGTAGCGCCCGCCGAAGACGCTCAGATCGTGGATGCTGGCTGGCGTGACCCGCAGATGTACCTGCCCGTGCAGAAGCGCATCGGCGAGGTAGTTGAAATAGGCGTACTCCGACGCATGCCAGAGCGAGCCGTGCTTCGCGGCGATGATCGTGTAGGCTGCCATCGCAAGCAGCGCGCTCCAGAGCGGATGCTCCCAGTGCAGCAGGCGGTGCCGCAGCCAGTGCCAGCGGCGTTCCGCTTGCGCCAGCGTCGTCGGTTGCCGCTTCAGATATGATTGCTCCATGCCTCTCCCTCGCCTGTCGCACGAAGAACCAAGCACCAAAAGCCTTGGCTTAAGTTCGTTCTTCCCTTGTTCGCTTGCTCGCTTGTTCTCTCGATTGTAGCGTAGTTTTGCTTGCACGGCGATTGCTGCAAGCGTTTCGATCGGGAGAGTGGAGGTGCAGCCCAGGGTGTTTTTGACACTGCCGGACGAACGCGCTACAATCGCAGCAGGAGCGCACGCTGCCGTTATACCTGCTCAATGATGCGCAGACACACGGTTGCTGCGCCTTTTTGTGTGAATTCTCCTAGAAGGAGTACGGTTAATGTCTAAGAAGTACGTGTACCTCTTCCGCGAGGGCGACGCCTCAATGCGTGACTTGCTGGGCGGTAAGGGTGCCGGCCTGGCGGAGATGACCCGATCGGGAGCGCCGGTTCCTCCGGGCTTTACGATCACGACCGAAGCCTGTAACGCCTACTACGCCAGTGACAGCCAGTTCCCCGAAGGTCTGTGGGATCAGGTGCTCGACGCGCTCAAAGATGTCGAGCAGCAGACCGGCAAGAAGTTTGGCGATCCGTCGAATCCGCTGCTCGTATCGGTGCGGTCGGGCGCGAAGTTCTCGATGCCCGGCATGATGGATACGGTGCTCAACCTTGGCCTGAACCAGGATACCCGCGAGGGCATTGCCCGGCTCACCGACAATCCGCGCTTTGCCGCCGATGCTTATCGCCGCTTCGTGCAGCTCTTCGGCAAGATCGTGCTGGGCGTGGACGGCGAGAAGTTCGAGCATGTCATGGACGAGGCCAAGGGCCACGGCCAGCGCCAGGATACCGACCTCAGCGCGGACGAGCTGTTGCAGATCGCCGATCGCTTCAAGCAGATCATCAAGGAAGATAAGGGCGTTGAGTTCCCCGATGACCCGATGGAGCAGCTCCGCGAGTCGATCGCCGCTGTGTTCCGCTCGTGGTTCGGCAGGCGGGCCGTCGACTATCGCCGCCTGAACAAGATTCCCGACGATCTCGGCACCGGCGTGAACGTCCAGACGATGGTCTTCGGCAACATGGGCAACGATAGCGCCACGGGCGTGGCCTTTAGCCGCGACCCATCGACCGGCGAGAATGTGCTCTACGGCGAGTATCTGGTCAACGCCCAGGGCGAAGACGTGGTCGCCGGTGTGCGCACGCCGCGTCCGATCGCCGAGATGGAGCGGGATATGCCGGAGGTCTATCAGCAGTTCGCGCAGATCGCGCGGCAGCTTGAGCAGCACTACCGCGACGTGCAGGACATGGAGTTTACCGTCGAGCGCGGTAAGCTCTACATGCTCCAGACTCGTACCGGCAAGCGCACGGGCGCGGCGGCGGTCACGATCGCGGTCGATCTGGTCAACGAGGGTGTGATCGACAGGGCGACGGCGGTCCAGCGTGTTGAGCCTGCGCAGCTCGATCAGTTGCTCCACCCGACGATCACGCCTGCGGCGAAGGCCCGTGCCAATATGCTGGCGAAGGGCCTGCCCGCGTCGCCCGGCGCGGCCAGCGGCGAGGTGATCTTCGATCCCGACGAGGCCGAGCAGCGCGCTCAGAACGGCGAGAAGGTGATTCTGGTGCGTGTCGAAACCGCGCCCGAAGACTTTCACGGCATGGTCGCGGCGCAGGCGGTGCTCACGGCGCGCGGCGGTATGACCTCGCACGCGGCAGTGGTGGCGCGTGGTATGGGCAAGCCCTGCGTGGCCGGCGCTGGCGATATTCGGATCAACTACCGTAGCGAAGAGTTCTCGGTCAACGGCACGGTCGTCAAGAAGGGCGAGTACATCACGCTCGACGGTACGACCGGCGAGGTGTTCCAGGGCAAGCTTGACACGCAGAATCCTGAGCTTGGCCCCGACTTCCAGACGCTGATGACCTGGGCCGACGAGGTTCGGCAGATCGGTGTGCGCACCAACGCCGACACGCCGCATGATGCCGAGGTGGCGCGTGGCTTCGGCGCGGAGGGCATCGGGCTGTGCCGCACTGAGCACATGTTCTTCGAGGGCAACCGCATCGACGCCGTGCGCGAGATGATCGTCGCCGAGACGCTGGAAGAGCGCAAGGCCGCCCTGGCGCAGATCGAGCCGTACCAGAAGGAAGACTTCGTCGGGATCTTCAAGGCGATGAACGGCCTGCCGGTGACGATCCGCACGCTCGATCCGCCGCTGCACGAGTTCTTGCCGCATGAGGACGAGGAGATTCGCGATCTGGCCGGCAAGATGGGCATTCCCTTCGAGCGGCTGAAGAGCAAGGTCGAAAGCCTGCGCGAGGCCAATCCGATGCTCGGCTTCCGTGGCTGCCGCCTGGGCATGGTCTATCCTGAGATCACCGAGATGCAGGCCCGCGCGATCTTCACCGCCGCCAAGGAGTGCAAAGAGCAGGGCGTCGACGTGCAGCCTGAGGTGATGATACCGTTGGTCAATACCGTAGAGGAGCTGCGCCGTCAGGCCGACATCGTGCGCCGCGTGGCCGATGAGGTCGGCTTTAGCGATTATCTGGTCGGCACGATGATCGAGCTGCCGCGCGCCGCGCTGGTCGCCGATAAGATCGCCGAGGTTGCTGAGTTCTTCTCGTTCGGCACCAACGACCTGACGCAGACCACGATGGGTATTAGTCGCGACGACAGCGCGCGCTTTGTGCCCAAGTACGTCGAGGAAAAGATCTTCCGTGACGATCCGTTCCAGGTGCTCGACCAGGAAGGTGTCGGGCAGCTGGTACAGATCGGCACCGAGCGCGGTCGCAAGACCCGCAGCGATCTGAAGGTTGGGATCTGCGGCGAGCATGGCGGCGAGCCTAGCTCTGTGGTCTTCTGCGCCAAGGTTGGCCTCGACTACGTCTCGTGCAGCCCGTACCGCGTGCCGATCGCGCGGCTGGCTGCGGCGCAGGCGGCGCTGGGCGAGGCCCGGCGCGACAAGTAAGCTCGTTCGATGGTTTCCGGCAGGGGCGTTCTACGGAGCGCCCTTGTTGTGTTGTGGAGGACGTTTCGGGTGGATGCCGAAGACACGACCATCGTCGCGATGCTGCGGGAGGCGCTCCGAAGCGCCTACGACGTGCAGCCCGTGGCGCTGACGCGGCTGATCGGCACCGAGGGCGATAAGCCGGTCTATCTGGCGATGCTGCCCGACGCGACGCGCTGGGTGGTGCGCGTGTACATGCCCGCGAATACCAGGAGCGACATCGCGGCCACCGCGCGGGTGCTGATCGCCCTGGAAGAGGCCGACTATCCGGCTGAGCGGCTGGTACATACCGTTGATGACGCGCCCTTTGCCGCTCGCGACGGCTGGCGTTTGCTGGTGACACGCTTTGTTGCGGGCATGCCTGTGAGCCGCGACCTGCCGACGCTGACACGGCTCGGCGCGCTGCTGGGACGCCTGCACGCCCAGTTCGAGGCCGCGCCGCTGCTCGAAGCGCTGCCGATCTCGGAGCGCAGCATTGCCCAGGAAATGAGCCTAGCGCTCGACGATCTCGCCAGCATCGCGGGGCGTGTTCCGCCTCAACTTCAGCCGCTCTATGCTGCGCTACTCGCGGCGATCGATGCCACGCAGCACTGGACAGACCTGCCCGCCACGCTGATCCACAGCGATTTCCATCCCGGCAACGTGCTGGCGCTGCCCGACGGGACGCTCACGGTGATCGATTGGGACGGCGCGGGCACCTGTCCTGCGATCCTCGACCTTGGCTTTTTGCTCGGCTCGTGCCATCCTGAGCACGGCGACAAGCCCGATGCCGCGCAGATCGATGCGCTGATCGCGGGCTACGGCCAGCACCATCGCCTGACGCAGCCTGAGCTGGACGGCCTGTTCGATGCGATTCGCTTCCGCCCGCTGACGTTTCTGGCCGCCGAGCTGCCGCAGATGGTCGCTGCTCCCGGCTGGCGTAGCCCCAACTATGACTGGTGGTTTGCGCGCTATGCGGCCAGCGCTGAAACGGCGCTGCTGGCACGCGCCGCCTTCGAGCGTGTGGCGTGGCAAGGCTGAGCGGCGGCCTGCCGAAAGTCCAAAGAATCCGCATCCCATAGCCTCAGATGGACGAAAAAGAGCCGAGTATTTCGTTTGATCGTTCAGTTGACGAACGAAATGAGTTCGGCTATGATTGCGCGCATGGGAACTGTACCACTGACGGCTGATCTTTCGCTCATGCGCGAGCTAAACCAGGCGCTGATCCTCAACCTCGTGCGCCAGGAGGGCCAGATCTCGCGCGCGGAAATCGCCAAGCGTACCAATCTCAGCCGCTCCACGGTTTCCAATATCATCAACGAGCTGATCGAGGCCGATCGCATCCGCGAGATCCACAAGGGCGAGTCGCGGGGCGGGCGGCGGCCTATTCTGCTGGAGCTAAACTACCGCTCGCACTGCTGTGTTGGCATCGAGCTAGCGACCACGTTTCTGCATCTGGTGATCACCGATCTCAAGGCGGAGATTTTATACCAGCATACCGAGCCGTTCGACATCACGGCGGGTCCTGATCACGGCGTGCATCTGGTCCAGCAGGTGCTAGAGCGCGCGCTGCGCGACGCCGGGATCGACACGGCCAGAGTGACCGGCGTGGGCATCGGCATTCCCGGCCCGATCACCTACGCCACGGGCCAGACGATCGCGCCGCCGATCATGCCGGGCTGGAGCGGCGTGTGCCTGCCCGATCGCTTCAGCGAGGCGCTGCCGTTTCCGGTCCACGTCGACAACGACGCGAATCTCGGCGCGCTGGCGGAGTATCGCTGGGGCGTGGCTCCGAGCATCCGCAATATGGCCTACATCTACCTGGGCACAACCGGGATCGGCGCCGGGCTGGTGCTGAACGGGAGCATCTACCGGGGCGAGATCGGCTCGGCGGGCGAGATCGGCCACCTGACGATCGACGAGGATGGCCCGCTGTGCTCCTGTGGCTCGCACGGCTGTCTGGAAGCCATGGCCGGTGTGCCGCAGATCCTCCGGGCCGCCGCGCGGCTTGGCAACGGGCAGCCCCGATCGCTTGACCAACTGATCGAGCACGCGCACAATGGGAATCAGGCTGCGCGCGATCTTTTTGTCAGGGCGGGCACACATCTTGGTGTTGCCGTTGCGAGCCTGCTCAATCTGTACAATCCTGGCCTGGTGGTGCTGGGCGGGCCGCTGGCGGCGGCGGGCGAGCTGCTGCTGGAAACGGTGCGCGCTACGGCTCGTGAGCGGGCGCTGCCGATTACGCTTGAGCATTGTGATATTGTCGCGGGACGCCTGGGGACGAACGCGGTTTCCCTCGGCGCGGCAGGCCAGATCATTCAAACCGTCTTTAGCCCCCCGGCCCTGGATACGTTGGTCGGGCAGCTTTAGATGGATTATCCCTCGCAGTTTCACAACCGTATGCTCAATAGAAGAAGGAGGGTGCCAGCGCTGACTGTAAATCTTCGAGCATCGTTCGCGTCGGAATCTAGGATTTGATTCGCTAAGGAGAAACGATCCCATGAAGCGTATTGCTTCTTTGATCCTGTTGATTATGCTCGCCTCGATCCTGGCCGCGTGCGGGGGCGGCGAGGGCGCAGCACCAAGCGCAACCACCGGTGGCACGTCCGAGTCGCCCGCCGCGTCGGCATCGCCCGCCGCGTCGGCATCGCCCGCCGCCTCAGCGGAAGCGTCCCCATCACCAGAAGCCTCTGCTTCAGCCGAAGCATCCGCATCACCAGAAGCATCGCCATCCGAGGCCGCCGCAGAATCGCCAGCCGCCTCGGCTGCGCCGACGTCGGTTTCGCTCGGCTCCGGCGGCCAGAAGGTCGTAATCTGGCACCAGTGGGGCGGCAGCTACCTGGAGGCGATCACAGCTGAGCTGGGCAAGTACGCCACGGCCAACAACGTCACGCTTGAGCTGCTCAACGTGCCCGACCTGAACCAGAAGGTCAATGTCGCGGTGCCAGCCGGCCAGGGTCCCGACATTATCGCGTGGGTCAACGACCAGATCGGCAAGAACGCGCTGACCGAGGTGATCCAGCCGCTCGACGACAAGGGCATCGACAAGGCGTATCTTCAGGAGAACTTCATCGAAACGGCGGTGAACGCCATGACCTTCGAGGATCAGATCTGGGGCGTGCCCGAGTCGATGGAGGCGATTGCGCTCTTCTACAACAAGGATCTGGTGCCGGAGGCCGAGCTGCCCAAGAACACCGACGAGCTCTTCCAGAAGGCCGAGGCGTTCAACAAGGCCAACCAGGGTAGCTACTACTTCGTCTATCAGGCGCGCAGCGCCAACGGCGAGCCGTACTTCAATGCTCCGTGGTGGTACGGCTACGGCGCGCAGTACGTCGCCGAAGACGGCACGGTCGGCCTGGACACGCCTGAGAGCATCAAGGCTGGTACCTTCTTCCAGAAGTTCTCGTCGATCATGCCCAAAGAGGTCGATGCCGACGTGGCGCGCTCGCTCTTCACCGAGGGCAAGGCCGCGATCTGGCTGACCGGCCCGTGGGCAACTGCGGACGTGCAGAAGGCGAACATCAACTTCGGCGTCGCGCCGATCCCGACGATCAGCGAAACCGGCCAGCCCGCGAGGCCGTTCGTCGGCGTCAAGACGATGATGCTGGCGGCGGGCGCGAAGAACGAAGAGGCCGCGATTGCGCTGATGAAGCACTACGGCGGCGCCGAGTTCCAGGGCGCGCTGGCCGAGGCCAACAAGCAGGTGCCAGCGAACAAGGCCGCTCAGGAGCAGGTCAAGGACGATCCGATCATCGCCGCGTTCATTCAGCAGACCGCGAACGGCGTGCCGCTGCCGAACACGCCGTACATGGACGCGCTGTGGGGTCCGGCTGGCGAGGCGCAGAACGCGATCTGGACCGGCAATCAGCCGGTCGAGGAGGCTCTCAAGGCTGCCGCCGAGTCGGCTCGCGAGAAAGTTGCCACGATTAAGGGCGAGTAACGCAGAAGGGTCGGTAGGCGGCGATCGAGGAGCCGGGTTCTTGCTCCTCGATCACCGCCTTTTGTATCAGGAAGGGCAACCGCAATGGCTGTTCAAACGCCCGTAAAACCAGCCGTGGCCGGGCGAGGCGGCGATCCGTTTGCGCGCGGGATGGATCTTGGCCGAACGACGCTCTACATCGGGCCTGCGCTGATCGGCATCTTTCTCCTGAGCGTGGTGCCGATCATCTATACGATGTATATCTCGCTCACCAATCGGAACGGCGCGTTTCGCCTGCGCCGCTATCAAGTCGTCGGCTTCGACAACTACGAGAAGCTGCTCGGCAGCATCGACGGCAGCTTTTATATCGTGATGGGCCGCACCTTTCTGTTTACGATCGTGTGCGTCTTGCTCTTTTTAGCGGTCGGCCTGTTCCTGGCGCTGATCCTCAACAGCGAGTCGGTGCGTGGTAAAGGCATCTGGCGCGTGCTGCTGATCGTGCCCTGGGCGGTGCCCTCGTATGTCACGGCGCTGATCTGGAAGTTCTTCTATAACCAGGAGTTCGGCACGATCAATAACTCGCTGCGTGCCTTTGGCCTGCCCGCCGATATTCCCTGGCTGCAAAACCCGACGCTGGCGTTTATCGCCGTGGTGATCGTCAACCTGTGGCTGAGCTATCCCTTCTTTATGATGATCATCCTCGGCGCGCTGCAATCGATCCCGCGCGAGATCTACGAGGCCGCCGACGTGGACGGCGCGCCCCGCTTCACGCAGCTTTTCCAGCTTACGCTGCCGCTGCTCCGCCCGGCGATCATGCCCGCGATCATCCTCAGCTCGATCACGACGTTCCAGATGTTCAATACGGTCTGGCTGATCACCGAGGGCGGGCCGCAGACCAGGGTGGGCCAGCCCGGCGCGACCGAGTTTGTGATGCTGTATGTGTATAAGCAGGCCTTCCGTCAGAACTTCTTTGCGCTCGGCGCGGCGTTCGGCATGCTGGTCTTCATTCTGTTGTTCTCGCTCGTGCTGATCAACAATCGCATTAATCGGATCACCCAATCCGCATACGACTAGGAGGTCTGCTGTGGCGACTGTCAGTGATGTCACACCGGCGAAACGGTCGCTGCCTGGCGCACGCGCTCGCTCTGGCCGTCGTGCCTCGGTGCTTGAGATGGTGGTGGTCTATGCGATCTTGATTGCCGCCGTGTTCTTTGCGCTCTTTCCGGTCTGGTTTTTGGTAACGGCCTCGGTCCGGCCCGGTCAGACGCTCTTTTCGACCAATCTGGCAACTGCGCTGTGGCCCGACAAGACGACGCTGGGCAACTACCAGTATATGCTGACCAAAACCGATTTTGTCATCTGGGTGCGTAATAGCTTCTATATCGCCACGCTGACGACGATCGCGACGCTGTTTATCGCTACTCCGGCGGCCTATGCCTTCTCGCGCTTCCGCTTTCCGGGCCGCTCCGGTCTGCTGCTGCTCTTCCTGGCGCTGCAATCCTTCCCGGCAGTGATGGCGCTGGTGCCGCTCTATCTGCTGCTGCAACGGCTTGGCATGCTCGACCACACCGGCCTGATCCTGGCCTACTCGGCGGGCGCGCTGGTCTTCAACATCTGGAATACCAAAGGCTACTTCGATACGATCCCGATCGAGCTTGGCGAGGCCGCGCTGATCGACGGCGCATCGCCGACGCAGGCGTTCCTCCGCGTGGTGCTGCCGCTGGCGCGTCCGGTGCTGGCGATCACAGCGCTCTTCAGCTTTCTGGCCGGATGGAACGAGTATATCACCGCTCAGACGATCCTCAACAGCAGCGCGGAGTATACCGCGCCGGTGGGTCTGTTTATTCTCCAGAATGATAAAGCGGTGCCCTGGGGCTACTTCGCCGCCGGGTCGCTGATGGTTTCGGTGCCGGTGATGATTCTGTTCCTGGCGTTGCAGCGCAATCTTGTCTCAGGGCTGACCGTCGGCGGCGTCAAGGGCTAGTGCTAGCGCCGTGAGGCCGGGGGTGTGGGGGTTGGCCCCCATCCTCTCTTTCTCCCTTCGCCTGTCGAAGAACAAAGGAATAAGGTGAGAAGGGAACAAAGGGGGACCAAGGACCAAGAACGAGAGCCAGCGAACTTGAAACGTGGAACTCGGAGCTCGGAACTGGGATGCTATGACGAACAATCCGACAAACGTTACGCAAGATTTTATCTTTGGGACGATGGCGACCGACGATCTGCGGCTGGCGGCGCTTCAGGCTCAGGGGCGCGGCGTGCATCATGGTCACGACATCACGCCCGTCGACCCGGAGCCGGAGCAGCCGGTGCAACTGCGCGTCCGGGTTGGGACGGAGGTCAGCGCCGACGCGGTGACGGCCTACTACACGCTCGACGGCAGCGATCCGACGACCGAGTCGGCGCGGATTGAGCTTGAGCGCGGCGAGGTGCTGTGGGATACGCTGCTGTGGGGCTACCGGCAGGTCTGGCTGGGGATGATCCCGCCGCAGCCTGCGGGGACGCTGGTGCGCTACCGGATCGTGGCGGCGACGCGCACCGGACGCCAGGCGTGGGCCGATCCCGATCCGCTGACCGGCGAGCCGGCCATCTTCGCCTATCATGTCGATCGCGAGCGGGTGCCGGATTGGATTCGCGACGCGGTGATCTACCATGTGTTTGTCGATCGCTTCAATCCCGGCGCTGGCCGAAGCTGGCATGTCGCTCAGTCGCTCGGCGCCATCTGGGGCGGCACGCTGCGGGGCGTGATCGAGAAGCTGCCCTACTTACAGGAGCTAGGCGTTAACTGCCTCTGGCTGTCGCCGGTCTTTCCGTCGCCCACGCACCACGGCTACGACGCGACCGATTATCTGCATGTCGAGCCGCGCCTGGGCACCGACGACGATCTCCGCGAGCTCTTCGCGGCGGCGCATGAGCGCGGCATGCGCGTGCTGCTCGACTATGTTGCCAACCATCTCTCGGACGAGCATCCGGCCTTCCAGCGGGCGATCAGCGATCCCGACGCTCCCGAACGCGCGTGGTTTACCTTCGAGCAGTGGCCCGCTCGGTATCGCTCGTTCTTCGGCGTGAGGTCGATGCCGCAGATTAACAATGAAAGCCCCGGCGCGCGGGACTATATCATCGGCGCGGCCAGGTATTGGCTTGAGCAGGGCGCTGACGGCTTTCGGCTGGACTATGCCAACGGCCCGTCGCACGGCTTCTGGACGCATTTTCGGGCGGCCACGCGCGCCCTCAAGCCCGGCTCGTTTACCGTGGGCGAGATCGTAGAGACGGCTGAGCTACAGCGCTCGTACCAGGGGCGGCTCGACGGCGTGCTCGATTTTCTGCTGCTGCAGCATATGCGCGCGTTTTTCGCCTTCGAGACGATCGATACCAGCGCCTTCGACAGCTTTCTGCGCCGCCATCTGGCCTATTTCCCCGGCGATTTCGTGCTGCCGTCGTTTCTCGACAACCACGATATGAACCGCTTCTTGTGGGTGGTCGGCGGCGACGTGCGACGGCTCAAGCTGGCCGCGCTGTGCCAGTTTACGCTGCCGCATCCGCCGATCATCTACTACGGCACCGAGGTCGGCCTCAACCAGACGCACGATCTGGAGTATCCCGATGGATCGCGGCGCATGGAAGAGGCGCGCGGGCCGATGCTCTGGGGCGCGGAGCAGAACGGCGATGTGTTGCAGTTTTACACGCAGCTGATCGCGCTCCGGCGGCAGCATCCCGCGCTGTGGCGCGGCGCAAGGCGGGCACTGGCCCTGCACGACGCTGGCCTGTATGTCGTGGCGATCGAGAGCGCGGCGGGCAGCGCGATCGTCGCGCTCAATCGAAGCGGCGTCGCGCAGCAGGTCGCGCTGTCCGGCGATCTGCCGCTGGCGCTGCGGACCGAGACGGGCGTCGACTACCAGGGTCAGCAGTTGACTCTGCCGCCGTGCAGCGGCGCGCTGTTCGTGGCTGGCTCGTAACCCGCGCAGACGATCAACGCCAGCAGGAGCGCAGGCAACATGTCGCCTGCGCTCCCGGTGTTTAAACGTTTACAGGGTGCCGGTTAAGCACCCTGCGCCATAGCGGTCGATCAGATTGGCGGCTCAATCGATGAGCCGAGGGAGCGGTATGGTCTAGGCCGCGACCTCCAGCGCCCTGTCTTGTGGCTCGAAGGCCAGCGGCAGGCTGCGCAGGCTGCGGAAGAGGAAGGTCGGCGACCAATCCGGCGTCGCATTGACGAGGCGCAAGTTGGGTAGCCGCTCCAGCAGCGTGGTGAGCGCGACCCCGGCCTCGACGTATGCCAGC
Source organism: Herpetosiphonaceae bacterium (assembly GCA_036374795.1). Taxonomy (NCBI): domain Bacteria; kingdom Bacillati; phylum Chloroflexota; class Chloroflexia; order Herpetosiphonales; family Herpetosiphonaceae; species Herpetosiphonaceae bacterium. The sequence goes on along the minus strand of DASUTC010000334.1, from coordinate 7,522 downwards.
GCCATGCCGATGCAAACATGCGCGCCATGGCCGAAGGAAACCGGACGGCTGCCGATCCGGGTAATGTCGAAGCGATCGGGATCGCTAAACTGCTCCGGGTCGCGGTTAGCCGATCCCAGCACCACCGCCACCGTCTGGCCGCGTTTGATCTGCGCGCCGTGGATCTCCATATCTTCGATGGCAATGCGCGCGATCAGCTGGACCGGGCATTCGTAGCGCACCATCTCTTCGAGCGCGCCTTTTATCAGCGACGGGTTGCGCCGCAGCAGCGCCACTTGATCGGGATGGTGCAGCAGCGTCTGCAAGCCGTTGCCGATCAGGTTGCGGGTGGTTTCGTGGCCTGCAAACAGGAAGAGCACGCACTGCGAGAAGATCTCTTCCACGGTCAGCATATCATCGTGATCCTCGACGTTGACGAGCTGGCTGATCAGATCGTCGCCGGGATGCTGACGGCGCTCGGCGACGACATCCTCAAGGTAGGCAATCATCGACAGAATCGCGTTCTGGCCCAGGCAGGCTTCCTCATAGGTTGGATTGGCGCTGCAAATAAAGACCGCCAGTTCGTCGGACCATTGGACGAACTTGGCTTGATCTTCGTTGGCAACGCCGAGGAGCTGCGCGATGACCATCGCGGGGAGCGGATGGGCAAACTGGTGCATCAGCTCGATCTGGCCGGTACCGCCCGACTGATCGATCATGCGGTCGATCAGCGTATTGGTCAGCGTTTGAATATGCGGGCGTAGGTTATCGATCGTGCGTGGCGTGAACGCTTTGCTTAGCCGCCGACGGATATTCATGTGCGGAGCGCCGTCCATGGAAACCATCCACAGATCCATGCAGCGCTGGAGCGGCTGAAGCGTCGCCCGCTCCTCGTCTGAGAAGCATTGCATATAGGCCCCTGAGCGCTCAGCCGACAATCGGGGGTCGCGCAGTAGGGTGAGGACATCATCGTAATGTGGAACGAGCCATGCGCCGCCAAGGTACTCTACCCAATGTATCCTGCCAGTCGCCAGCAACTCCTGGTATGCCGGATACGGATTCGCGATGAAATTGGCGTCAAACATGATGGTTCTCCTTGCCAAACGAACCACAATGCATGTGGTGCTACGGGGGGTGTACGCCAGGGCATCATCCGCGAGGTTGGATGTGCATGTTGCTGCCTTATTCCTCCTTAATGTCCTCGGATGTCCAATTGTCGCACCATTGTCTGCGACTCTTGTACTAACTTAAGTCCTGATTTTGAAAGAACAAATTTCTGGTACTTCACAACCATGCCCTATTCGTCATCAATACCATATGACCGTATCTTTGTTGACTAGACACACATGTTGCTAGAGCGCACGGCTCGGCACGCATGGCTGTGCAGCGGCGGGCGGATAGCGCGAGGCGGCATGGGCGCCGAGTGCCTGGGAACAAGGCGCAGGGGAGCAGGGGAGCAAGGGGACAAGCGGGTTAAACTTTTGTTCTTTGTTCGTTTAGTTCTCCGGCCTGTCGCGCTAGAGCGCAGGTCGGACGCGGCAGAGCATAAACTTGAGGTAGCGGCCTTCGGGGAAGTGGGCAGGCACCAGATGATCGAGCGGCTGTCCCGCATCGTGGAGGATCTGGAGCCGCACGCCCGCGCCCTGAGCGGCATCCGCCAGCATGGCCCGAAAGTGCTCAGGCGATACCTGGCTGGTGCAGCTTGCCGACGCCAGCAGGCCGCCCGGCGCGACACAGCGCAGCGCCAGCTGGTTGAGCCGGGTATAGGCGCGCACGGCGGCATGGGCCTGTCGTTTGGCGGTGGCGAACGATGGCGGATCGAGGATCACCAGATCGAACTGCTGGCCTTCGCGGACATAGCGCTCCAGCAGCGAGAAGCAATCTTCTACCACAAACTCATAGCTGTTGGGATTGAAGCCGTTGAGCGCGAAGTTCACGCGAGCATCCTCGGCGGCGGCGGGCGCAATATCGCAGCTGACGACGCTGGCCGCGCCGCCCCACGCGGCATAGACCGAGAAGCCGCCGGTGTACGAAAAGCAGTTAAGCACATGCCTGCCGTAGCTCCACGCTTCGAGGTAGTGCCGATTCTCGCGATGATCGAGAAAGAGGCCGGTCTTCTGCCCGGCGAAGAGATTGGCGCGGAACTTCAGTCCATGCTCCTCGATCACCAGATCGGGCGGTGGGAGCTGGCCCCACAGCAGCCGGATCTTACCCTCAGTCTCGGCCTCGTCCCGCGCCACGCGCCCGACGATGCCGTCGAGGGGCGCGACCTCACGGAGCGCCGCGACGATCTGCGGCACGAGCGTGCGGACGCTTTCGGCGTAGGTGGCGATCACGGCGTAGCTGCCGTAGAGATCGACGGTAAGGCCCGGCAGGCCATCGCCCTCGCCAAAGATGACGCGGTAGGCGGTCGTCGCGCCCTGACGAATCGGCGCGCGCAATTCCCAGGCCGCCGCGACCTGTGCCGCCAGCCAGTCGGCGTTGGGCACCTGCTGCTGGCTGAAGATCCGCACCGCGATCGGGCTGGTGGCGTCCCACAGCCCGAAGCCGGTCCACGGCCCGCAGGTCAGGCGCACCCAGGTGCCGCTCTCATAGCGCAGCCCCGACGGCAGATGATCGCGGTAGACCCAGGGATGGCCCGCGCTGAGATGTTTCTTGAGATGCAGTGGCAGTTGAATCGTCGGTCGTTTGCTCATAAGCTCCACTCTCGCTCGCGGCCCATTCTAGGCCAGGAGGCGACAATCAGCAAATCAGCGCCCAACGTGCCGTGCGACGATGAGCGCTCGTTCTTCCGTCGATTGCATATCTTACAGTCGTCCATATAATCTTCAGGGTGCGTGGGAACGGCTGGCCTTGCCTGATGACCACGCCTCGGATACGCCAGGAGTACACCATGAACGCATCAGTGATCGCCCTTCAACGACTCGCGTGGCAGCGGCTTTCGCAGCAACCGTTTGATCGCCCGGATGAGGTCGTGGCCTGGCTGGGCGCGGTGCAGGCGCAGGATTATCTGGGCGCGAAATGGGCGCTCGGCCTGCGGATGCGCGATGCGACGGATGAGACGGTCGAGCAGGCTTTTGCCGATGGAACGATCCTGCGCACGCACGTGATGCGTCCGACCTGGCATTTTGTCACGCCCGCAGACATTCGCTGGCTGCTTGAGCTCACGGCTCCGCGCGTCAAGGCCGCGAATGCCTACAGGCATCGTCAGCTCGAACTCGACGATGCACTGATCGATCGCAGTAACGCCGTGATCACCGACACGCTGCGGGGTGGTCAGTTGCGCACCCGCGCGGAGCTTGGCGCGGCGCTGGCAGCCGCCGACATTGCGGCGGAGGGCTCGCGACTCAGCCATATCGTGATGCGTGCCGAGCTGGATGGCATTGTGTGCAGCGGACCCCGGCGCGGCAAGCAGTTCACGTATGCGCTGCTGGATGAGCGCGCGCCTGATGCGCGGAGGTTGCAGCGCGAAGAAGCATTGGCTGAGCTGACACGGCGCTACTATACCGGCCATGGCCCTGCCACCGTCCGCGATTTTACCTGGTGGTCGGGGCTGACTGTGGCCGATGCCAAGGCCGGCCTTGAGCTGGTCGGCGCTGAGCTGGGCCATGCGGTGATCGACGGCCAGAGCTACTACTTCTCGGCGTCGATGTCGCCAGCCGCGCAGCCATCTGATACAGCGTGGCTCCTGCCGACGTATGACGAATTCCTGGTTGGCTTCTCGTCGTTCGACAAATCGCGGAGAGGCGGGCAGGAGATCAGCCCAAAGATCGTGTTCGACGCGACGATCGTGATCGGGGGCCGTGTCGTGGGGACCTGGCGGCGAGCCTTCAAGAAAGATACGGTGGAGATCGAAATCGCGCCGTTTGCCGCGCGCACAGATGCCGAGGACGCCGCGATCGTCGCCGCCGCTCGGAGGTATGGGGATTTTGTCGGAATGCCCGTGCGATGTTCGATCAAAAAATAGATGGCGGGTATCGGCTAGTGATTTGGCGCAGATGCAACGCCGTGACCCCCAACTGGCTCGGTAACGATTCGCTCGCCGAAGCCCGCAATAAGGAGCTTGCCATGTGTTATGGCTTGCTGCACAGCGGGAAGCGCCAGCGACGCCTCGTGGCTGGCCTGACTCTCCCAGACCTCAGTAATCCAAATCGCGTCCGCGTCAGTCGTATCCTTTGCCACGATATAGCTGAGACAGCCGGGCATGCTGGCGACACCTTCAAGCAAGATAGCGATCAATGCGTCCCGCTGTCCAGGCACCGTGATCAGCTTCCCAATCAATCCGTACATCGTCCGTGCTCCATCTGGTAAAGCCCTGCCGGGGGCTGACGTTGTTGGCTACCGCCCGCTGACCGGGAGAAAACGTCGAGTCTCACGCATTATACGGAAACACCGTGAAGCTGCAACACCGCCGAGCGTCGCAGCGCATCTGCCCTCCATGTCAGCAGGCGCGGACGATGGCATGCCAGCAGGCATGAAAAACCGCCGCCCTGATCACGCTGCATGCGGTCGGGTGCAGCATGCTGTCGGACATGAGGAACGATCGCAAGGATGGAACGGCTATCGAAAGGTATGCGCATCGGAGCTATCGTGCCGCGCCAGAGATCAACAACTGCCCGCTTTAGGAGCGGGCAGCCGTATCAACAGAGCGAGATGAAATTATGCCTGTTCCAGGGACGTGTTATTCAAGGCAAAATTCCACACTTTGTAGAGGTAGAAAGGATAGGCCAGGCCGAAGGTGATGACGGTCAATAGCAACCAGAGCAGGATATGACCGATCTGATCGAATACGTTCAAGGTACAATGCAGCCGGGAAATCTTATTATCGCTCGTTTGGATGTAGCAGCGGTTGATTGCCAATTTAGCGAAAGAGTAGGGATAAAACATAAGCGCGATGCCAAACGTAACGATGCCAAGAACGATCCACAACACACAATGTCCAAGAATGCTGGTGACAGAAATATCGGCCTTGATGCGGCCTCCGAGCGGACTCATCGTGGTTCTCCTTGAGTATGGATCTTGGTTGCCGTAGCGGTGCGAGAAAAGGTGCGTGAAGATGTATGGACGTTGATGATAGGCGGATCGCCTGTTTTTGGCAAGGAAACTTAAGTCCTTCGGATGAGTAGCCCTGAGCGACTCGTGTCATCCAAAGCGCGGTGGGTGATGCAGGAGTGCCGCCGTAGCCCCAGGCAAACTGGGCAAAATACGGGGCCTCGCCGCTGTTTGTACGTAGATGTACGTATTGCGAGTTCTACGGCTTAACTCCATCATAATACATACATTTCGGGTTCCACAGCCCGGTACAGTAACGCCGAGGGCGGCGTTAGGTACATCATTCAGTCTTCTAAGGAATAGCCAACCTGTCTAACCGCGTAATGCAGCCGCCCACCCGTGGAGTCGTACGCTGTCATCTTAACTCGTTGAGTGCCGGTGACATCTGAGCACGCCAGATACGAATCACTGATGCATGGTGGGTGTTTTTGCGCACTGGCAGCCGGTTGGTATGACCTCATTGGAGCAGCCGATGTGGTCGTCCAGGCAGGTTGAAGGCACAGCGCTAGAGGGGAGACACCAACCGCGATCTATAGAATAGAGCTGGACAGTATTTGGGGTGCTATTCAGCCGACGACCACACGAGCCAGTTCCGCAGCAGCACGCAAGATCTTGTGCTTAAGGTCGCTGGATCATACCATCTCGCCAATGTTACGATCGGCACTGTACGGCATCTTCCCAGACTCCCAGAGCGATCTACTCTACGTGCATCACCCAGCTTCAGATCAACCAACATCGGTAGCACTGCTCTATCTCACCAGCATGCTTTCCCACCAGTTGTCGACCAGCGAACAGGATGGGGAGGTTTGGCGAGCCACGAGCGTGGGCTGACGCAACTCCGTTGGTTGCAGTAACGTCCATGCGCGAGACTCTATCGCTCAGGGCGATAGCGCTGAACCGCTGCTGCTTCAACCACGGTTTGAGGTCTTTTTTATCTGTTGCACGGTTTCATCCAAGATCATCTCGACCATGTCATCTGCTGTGCCGACTCTTGGTTTCTCTGGCTATCTGCTTTACCGCCTGGCGTGGCGGTGGATCAAAGGAGGCTGAGCATCTTAGGGGCGACAAAGGTATTTGAGGACTCTCCTCAAACATCCAGAACGGCGATCCGTAGCAGCGAGCATCCGTATGAGCAGTGTTCTTACGAGAGGACATGAAATTATGGTACATCCATCGCATCGCATTGACGTGGATGGCGCCTGTGCGGGAGCCTGGGGAGCTGTTCGTGACAAGGCCGATTCGCCCGCAAACCTCCACCTCCCCCCAGCAGTGTCGATCGTGGTACCAACCAGGAACGAGGCAGGCAACATCGAGCCGCTGATCGAGCGTCTTGAGCAGGCGTTGCAGGACGTGCCGTTTGAAGTCGTGTTCATGGACGATAGCGATGACGACACGGTTGGATCGATTGAGGCAATGCAGGAAAAGGCGCGCTGTACGCTCCGTGTGATCCATCGGCCTGTCGGTGAGCGGCAAGACGGGCTTGCGGGTGCCGTGGTGCTGGGCATGACGGTGGCACGAGCGCCGTGGATCTGCGTGATGGATGCCGACCTGCAACATCCGCCTGAGCTGGTGCCGCAGATGCTCGAACGCACCCGCCGGGGCGACATCGATCTGGTGATTGGCAGCCGCTACTGCCAGCAGGGCGACGCGAACGAGTTCAATCGGCTGCGGGCATCGCTCTCACGCGCGTCGACAACGGCTGCGCGCGTGACGTTTCCGAAGCGGCTGCGCGCGGTGAGTGATCCGATGAGCGGCTTTTTTGTTGTGCGCCGCACGGCCCTGAACGTCGATCAGCTCAAACCGTATGGCTTTAAGATCCTGCTGGAGATCCTGGTTCAGACTCCGGAGCTACGCATCGCCGAGGTCGGCTTCCACTTCGGCAGCAGGCATGCGGGCGAAAGTAAAGCGTCGCTCAGGGAAGGGATCAAGTACCTGCGCCATCTCTATCGTCTGCGGGTGAGCGGCGATTCCCTGCGCTTCATGCGGTTCCTGACGGTCGGCATCTCCGGCCTCGTCGTCAATCTGCTGCTGCTGGCGGGCATGACCGAGCTGCTCGGATTGCACTACCTGCTGTCGGCGGTGCTTGCCACCCAGGGATCGACGATCTGGAACTTTGCCCTCACCGAGCACTGGGTCTTCTCCGACCGGCAGCAGACACGCGGACGGGTGCTGCGGCTGGTGTTCTTTTTATTCATGAACAACGCGGCATTTCTGCTGCGCGGCCCGATGATCTACCTGCTGACGGCTGGCCTGGGCATGTACTATCTGCTGTCCAACCTGATCTCGCTGGTCGCCCTGACGATCGTCAGGTACGGCGTGGCCGACAACCTGATCTGGAAGCGCAATAAGCGGTGGCTACCCCAATGGATGAGACCACGAATCGGCGACCTTAAGGTGGATCGTGTCAGCCGATTAGCCGTGAAAATGCACCACCGCTGGTACCCGATAGGCTAAGCTTTGGTGCGGACGCGCCGTATTGTAGAAGGTGAAA
>DASUTC010000333.1 GCA_036374795.1 Herpetosiphonaceae bacterium | reverse complement strand
ATCTCACCTGGCTGCCGCTCACGATGCGCGCCGCCGATCGTGCGGCCAGCGCCGCCGCTGCCACGCCCTCGGTCGGCCTGCTCCGATCGTATGGCCTGGCGTTCCTGTGGCTCAGGACCGCGCCACTCCTGCTGCTGATGGTCTTTATTCGCGCCGCCGACGCCTTCGGCTCCGCGTCGCACAACGTGGGCATTCCGGTCTACGCCAACCTCATCAGCCCGCAGAATCCCTCGGCCTTCGTGGGCCGTACCTGGGCCGCCTGGGCGATTGGCAGCCTGCTCGCCCACCATCTGCTGAGCCGCTTTTTGAAGCGCGACGACCAGACGATCAGCGAGAGCGCCTTCGCGCTTGGCACCTGCTTCATGTCCGTCTTCTTTATCCTGGTGTTTACGGGCCTGCCCCTCCCGCTCACGCTGCTGGTCGCCGTCGCCGCCGGGCTTGCCGATGGCCTGACCGAGATCGCCTATACCTCGCGTCTCCAGGGCATGGCAGATGAGCAGCGCGGCTTTATCTTCGGCTTCTCGGCTATGGCCGAAAGCCTGGGCTTTGGTGTGGGCATGATCCTGTGTGCCTGGCTGATGGAACGTGTCTCGCCGGTTTCTGTCGTGAGCCTGTTTCATGGCATCGCGATTGTCCTGGCGCTGGTGTTCCTGCTGTTCCTCATCAATCACGCCCGTCGGCTCCGCAGAGCCGACAGCATCGGATAGCGCTGATCGCGCCTGATCACGAACAACGAGCCGTCAACCAGGGGAGCTACGCAGCCGATCGTCCTAGCCTATATGTCGGCCCACGGCAGCACGGTCCATCATCCATGCGGGTACGTCGTGGATGACCCGGCAACTCAGGTACCGCCCTGCCGGAGGCGACAAGTACTCACGGCGTAACGCCGGTACACAGCAGGTGGAGGTATGGAAGCAGCGGACCGAACGCGCCGGATCGATCTCGAAGCGCGCCTGTCAGGTGATGACATCCTGGATTGCGTGGTGATCACACGCACAACTATACACGGTCACATCCGCTTTGTCGCCTATCTGGTGCCGACACCGGCCACCGACGCAGCGCGCCTGAAGCGCCGGATCGAGGCCGAGTCGCTCGCGGCTCAGCATCCCGTGGTGCCCGTCCTGGTCAACCAGATCCCCCGCACCGCCGAGGGCACGCCCGATCTTCCCGCCCTGCTGCGGCTGCCCGTCCTCACGCCCCAGGCGCTCCATGACTTCGATCTCATGCTGCGCCAGCGGTGGCCCGATGGCCGCTTCCAGGTTGACCTCGCGCCCGACAGCATACCGCGCACGCGCGTGCATGTTTCGGCAATTGATCGCACCTGGCGTGCCGTCGAAACCGAAGCGCTCCCGGTGGCGAGTCTGCCAGCCGAGACGGAGTCCGCGCCAGGCGCGGCGCTGCCTCCTGCGCTCTGCGATGGCGGCCCGCTGCGCGTCGCGCCGGACGATCCGCGCACGCTTCCAGCGGCGCTGCTGCGCGCGGCGGAGCAGTTTCCCGATCACGGGCTGCATGTGGTTGTGGATCGGCAGCAGACCCACTTCATCGCCTACCCCGATCTGCTGGCGCGAGCACGCCGTATCCTGGGCGGTCTGAGGGAGCAGGGCTTGCAGGCAGGTGATGTCGCGATCCTGCACATTCCCACGCTTGCCGATCACTTCCCGGCCTTCTGGGCGTGCGTCCTGGGCGGCATCCGTCCCGTCACGATCGCGCGGCCACCCGGCTACGGCGCGCGCAACGCCGTGCTCGACAAGCTGTATCATGCCTGGCTGTCGCTTGCTCGGCCCGTCCTGATCAGCGGTGGACAGACCGCCGCCGATCTGCGCAGCCTGACCGGGCTGTATGACATGGATGGCCTGCGCGTCCTGACCGTCGAGCGCTGCGAGCAGGCTCCCGCCGCCGAGGAACTGCACCAGCCTGATCCGGCTGACGTCGCGATGCTGCAATTGTCGTCGGGCAGCACCGGCACCTCCAAGGTCATCCAGATCACGCATCGCGGGCTGATGGAGTACGTGCTCGGCGACCGGGACAGCACCGGCTTTGCCAGCGGCGATCTTACCTTCAACTGGCTGCCGCTCGATCACGTCGTGCCGATCGTCATGTTTCACCTGCGGCCCGTGTTTCTGGGCTGCACCAACCTGCACGCGCCCGCCGAGCTGATCCTGGCCGATCCGCTGCTCTGGCTCGACCTGCTGGAACGCCATCGGGTCAACCACACGTGGGCGCCCAACTTCGGCTATAAGCTGATCACCGAGGCCCTGCACAGGCAGCCTGGCCGCCACTGGGATCTCGCGGCGCTCAAGACGCTGCTGAACGCCGGGGAGCAATGCACGCTGCCCGTGATGCGTGATTTCCTGACCGCGACCGCGCCCTTCGGCATCAGCGCCAGCAAGCTGGTGCTGGCCTGGGGCATGGCCGAAACCTGCACCGCGATCGTCTACAAGTTCTTCTCCGATGCCGACAGCGTGCAGTATGTCCGCACCTCAAGCATTCGCGGCGCGCTGGAATGGCTCGCAGCAAACGCCGAGCCAGCCGATCAGACCATCTTCCTCAGCATGGGTCGTCCCGCGATGGGCGCGACGCTGCGCGTGGTCGATCAGCGTAACCACCTGTTGCCGGAAGGCTGGATCGGGCGGCTTCAGGTGCGATCGGGACGAGTCACACCCGGCTATCTCAACCATCCCGAAGCCAATCGCGACGCCTTCCCTGACGGAGACTGGTTCAACACGGGCGATCTGGCCTTCATCAAGGATGGACAGGTCACGATCACGGGCCGCGAGAAGGAACTAATCATCATCGGCGGCAACCACTACTACTGCTATGACCTCGAAGATGCCGTCAGCCGGATCGCGGGCGTCAAGCCGAGCTTCGTTGCCGCCTGCGGCGTGCCGACGCGCACGACCGGCAGCGAGGCGCTGGTGATCTTCTTCGTCGCGGAGCCGTCGCAGCAGCCCGATGTGCTGGCGATCATCCGCACGATCCGCGACACGCTGGCGGTGCATTTCCAGACCGCGCCCGCGCTGGTGATTCCGCTCGCCGAGGCGAGCTTTCCCAAAACCACCAGCGGCAAAATTCAACGCAGCGAGCTGAAAGAGCGCCTGCTGCGCGGCGAATTCGATGGCATCGTCAGGGAGCTGGACCTGCGCGAAGGCAACGCCAACACCGTCCCCGATTGCATGTACCGCGTTGCCTGGGAGGCCAGGGAATATCTCGCCGACGCCGCGCTGCCGCAGGACGGTGTGACGCTCGTGCTGAGCGACGAGGACGGACTCGCCGACGGTCTTGAGCACCACCGCGCTCATTTCGGCAGCCTGGTGCGGGTGGGGCGGGCAAGCGACTACGCAGAGATAGGAGCAGATCGCTTCCACCTCGATCCCGCTGTGCCGGAGCACTGGGATCGGCTGTTCCGCGCGCTGCGGGAGCAGAACCTCCTACCGCAGACGGTGCTGTATCTTTGGAGCTACCTGCCTTTACCGGACCCGGATCTTGCTGGCGCTGCGCTCAACAACGCGACGGCGCGCTGTGGCGATGCGTTGCTCATGGTGATCCGCGCCCTCGCCAAACACGTTCCCTCCACACCGCTCCGTGTGGTCACGGTCAGTCGGCAGTTGCACCGCATCACCGGCGATGAGGCGATCTGCTATCCAGCGGCGATGACGGCGGCGCTCACGCTTGGCCTGCGGCATGAGTATCCCCACCTCGACGCCTGGCACCTGGACCTGGCAGGCCGCTCGCCGCGCGCGGATGCCGACGATCTGCTGGCCGCGCTGTGGATGCGCCGAAGCGGAGCGGAGATCGCCTGGCGCGACGGGCGCTGCTATCTGCGCCGCCTGGTCAAGCTGACGCCGCGCCCACACCCTGAGCCGTCGTCGCTGCTGCGTCACGGCGCGTGCTATGTGGTCAGCGGCGGACTGGGCGGGATCGGGGCAGAGTTGCTGGCGGATCTGCTGCAGCGCTACCAGTTGAATGTGCTGATCCTTGGACGAACACCGCTGGCTGAAGACAAAAAGGCGCTGCTCGACCGGCTTGCCGCCAGGGGTGGGAGCGTGCGCTACCGCGCCGTCGATCTCACGGATACCGCCGGTCTGGAGGAGGCGGTACGCGAGGCCGAGGCCGCCTGGCAGCAGCCGCTCGACGGCGTCGTGCATCTTGCAGGCGGCTATGAGCTTCGGTTGCTCGCGGATCACGACTCGTCGAGCTGGCAGCGGGCGCTGGCGAGCAAGCTTGCGGGCAGCCTGCACCTGGCGGCGCTGCTCCGCGATCGGCCCCAGGCGACCTTCATCGCCTTCTCGTCGCTGCTGAGCCTGATCGGGGCGACCGGCTCTGCCGCCTACAGCGCCGCCAACCGCGTGCTTGAAGCCGTGTGCGACTACCTGGCGGCCCATACGGAGATCCGCACCTACTGCTTGAGCTGGGGGCTGTGG
>DASUTC010000332.1 GCA_036374795.1 Herpetosiphonaceae bacterium | reverse complement strand
GAAGGGCACAAAACCACACAACCTTGACCAATGCGGTACCGCTCTGCCGAAGGCCGTTAAGACCACTGCGTACGTCCTGTCAGGTTAAGGAGTAGTAAGATCGCTGACGAAAAAGGGGCGATCGGTGCGGCTTGTGCCGATGAGCGCAGAGTGTTATATTAAAATTATACATCTCCACATTCATTGCATCTTTCTGCCACCGCAGGTTGAGCACTCACCGAACCTTGAGATCCTCAAGGTCCAGAAACTTGCACCGGTAGCCCTCGATATGTCTATCACCAGCGTCAGGAGCGCGCGCCGTGAATCAAGAGGATATTGTCGATATTTATCGGCTCTCACCGATCCAGCAAGGCATCCTTTTCCATAGCCTCTACACCCCGGAGACAGGCGTCTATGTCGAGCAGTATATCTGGCCGCTGCCCTACGCGATCGACATCGCGGCCTTTGCGCGGGCCTGGCAGCGGCTGATCGAGCGTCATGCAGTGCTGCGCACATCGTTCTTCTGGGAAGATCTGGACGAGCCGCTCCAGGTGGTTCATCGACGGGTCGACGTGCCGTTTGTTTTTCTGGACTGGCGGGATCTGCCCTCCGACGAGCAGGAGTCGCGGATCGAAGCGTATCTCGCTGCCGACCGGCGCAAAGGCTTTCAGTTCAACGCGCCGCCGCTGCTGCGGCTGTCGCTGATCCAGCTTGCTGACGACGAGTTTCGGTTTGTCTGGAGCTACCACCATATTTTATTGGATGGCTGGTCGGTGTCCTTGCTGCTCGGCGAGGTTCTGGCGGTCTACGAGGCGCTGCACAATCGTCAGCAGCCCCAGGCGAAACGTGTACGTCCGTACCGCGACTACATCACCTGGCTGCGGGAGCAAGATCTTGATCGCGCCGAGGAGTTCTGGCGCGACACGCTGCGCGGCTTTCGCACGCCTACGCCGCTTGGCATCGACACACCCGTGCCAGCGCCGATCGACGAGTCCACGCGCTATACGGAGCAGAGTCTTGTCTTCTCGCTGGAGAGCACGGCGGCGCTGCTAGAGGCGGCGCGGCAGCACCATCTCACGCTCAGCACGATCGTCCAGGGCGCGTGGGCGCTGCTGCTCAGCCGCTACAGCGGCGAGAGCGACATCGTGTACGGCGTGACCGTCTCCGGGCGCTCGCCGAAGCTGGCGGGCAGCGACGCGATGATCGGCGTATTCATCAACACGCTGCCGCTGCGGGTGCAGATCCAGCCTGCGGCAGCGCTGGCGACCTGGCTGGAGCAGATTCAGGGCCATCTGGCCGAGCTGCGCCAGTACGAGCACAGCCCGCTGCTCGACGTGCAGCAGTGGAGCGATCTGCCGCGCGGCACGTCGCTCTTTGAAAGCATCGTCGTCATTGAAAACTTTCCCTTCGAGAGCGCCGAGCGCAACCGGAGCCTACAACTGCTGCGCCGCACCAACTATCCGCTGACGATCATCGCCGAGTCCCGTCCGAACCTGATCGTGGATATTTCCTACGATCGCCAGCGCTTCGACGACGCGACGATCGCGCGGGTGCTGGGCCATCTGCGGACGGTGCTGGACGCGCTGATCGCCGATCCGATGCAGCGCCTTGGCGACATCTCGATCCTGACTGTCGAAGAGCGGCACCAGTTGCTCGTGGAGTGGAACGCGACGACGGCGGAGTATCCGCAGCGCGGCGACGTGTGCGATCCCTTCGAGGCGCAGGCGGCGCGCACGCCCGACGCGATTGCCGTGGTCGGCGCGGACCGGTCGCTGAGCTACGCCGAGCTGAATCGCCGATCCAACCAGCTCGCACATCAGCTTCGTGCCCTGGGCGTTGGCCCCGATGTCTGCGTCGGCCTGTGCGTCGAGCGCTCGCCGGACCTGATGATCGGCGTGCTGGGCATCCTCAAGGCGGGCGGCGCGTACCTGCCGCTCGATCCGGCCTATCCGCTGGAGCGGCTGGAGTATATGCTCCACGACGCGCGGGCGCTGGTGCTGCTGACCCAGGAGCGGCTGCGGGAGCGCCTGCCCAGCCACGGCCTGCACGTGCGCTGCCTGGATACCGACTGGCCGACGATCGCGGAGCAGCCGGACGATAATCCCCGCCGCGACGTGGACCCCGACCATCTGGCGTATGTGATCTACACCTCCGGCTCGACGGGCTGGCCCAAAGGGATCAGCATGCCGCATCGCGCGCTGATGAACCTGATCGCCTGGGGGCTGCGCGACTCGACGCCGGGGCAGCATCCGCCGACGACCGTGCAGTTCGCGCCGATCAGCTTCGACGCCTCGTTTCAGGAGATGTTTGCCACGTGGTATCGGGGCGGCAGGCTGGTGATGATCAGCGAGGAGATCCGCCGCGATTCGGTGGCGCTGCTGCATGTGCTGCGCGAGCACGCGGTGGAGTGGATGTTCCTGCCGTTTGTCGCGCTGCAACAACTGGCCGAGGTCGCCGATAGCTATGGCACGGTGCCCGGCGGTATCCGCGATCTGCTGACGGCGGGCGAGCAGTTGCAGGTGACACGGCAGATCGTCAGGCTCTTTGAACAGCTTCCGGGCGCGCGCTTGCAGAACTACTACGGCCCGTCCGAGACGCATGTCTGTACCGCGCATATTCTGGCGGGCGATCCACACGAGTGGCCCGCGCTGCCGCCGATCGGTCGTCCGATCGCCAACACGCAGATCTATCTGCTGGATCGGCAGCTTCAGCCGGTGCCGGTCGGCGTGGCGGGCGAGGTCTATATCGGCGGCGTGTGCCTGGCGCGCGACTACTGCAACCGGCCCGATCTGACCGCCGAGAAGTACGTTCCCGATCCGTTCGGCGGATCGGGCGGGCGGCTCTACAAGAGCGGCGATCTGGCGCGCTACCGGCCAGACGGCACGATTCAATTCCTGGGCCGGATCGACCATCAGGTCAAGATTCGCGGCTTCCGCGTCGAGCTGGGCGAGGTCGAGGCCGTGCTCAACCGGCATCCTGCGATACAGGACGCGGTGGTCGTGGCGCGGGAGGATCTGTCGCCCGCAGGCGGGCACCCGCAGAAACGGTTGGTAGCGTACGTGGTAGAACAGGGGAACAAAGGAACACCGGAACAAAAGCACAAAGGAACTGGGCAGCCGGAACCTGAAACGTGGAACGTGGAACGTGGAACTCGAAACTCCGAACTCCGCGCCTACCTGAAGGAGCATCTGCCGGAGTACATGGTGCCGAGTGTGTTTGTGGTGCTGCCCGCGCTGCCGGTCACGCCCAGCGGCAAGGTCGATCGCAAAGCCTTGCCGGCGCCCGACCAGGGCAGCTTCGAGACAACAGGCGCGTTCGTCGCGCCGCGCACGCCGACCGAGCAGATGGTTGCGGGGATCTGGGCCAGCATCCTGGGCGTCGAGCGCGCCGGGCTGCACGACAACTTCTTCGAGCTCGGCGGTCACTCGCTGCTCGCCACCCAGGTGATCACCCGCGTGCGCGATGCGTTCGAGGTCGAGCTGCCGCTGCGCGCGGTCTTTGAAGCGCCGACCGTCGCGGGCCTGGCCGAGCGCATCGATGCCGCGCGCACAGCGGCGGTGATCGCCGCCGCGCCGCCGCTGGTGCCAGTGCCGCGCGAGCAGCCGCTGCCGCTCTCGTTTGCCCAGCAGCGGCTCTGGTTTCTCGATCAGCTTGTGCCCGGCAATCCATTCTATAACGTGCCCGCCGCCGTGCGGCTGATCGGGCGGCTGGACGAGGCAGCCCTGGCGCGAAGTCTCAGCCAGATTGTGCGGCGGCATGAGGCGCTGCGCACGACTTTCATGGCGCGAGATGGCGCGCCGGTGCAGGTGATCACGCCCGACATGCCGATCCCGCTGCCGGTCGTTGATCTGCGCGCGCTGCCGGAGGCCGCGCGCGACGACCGTGCGCGGCAGCTTGCCACCGCCGAGGCGCAGCAGCCCTTTGATCTGGCCCACGGCCCGGTGCTGCGCGCCACGCTGCTGCGCCTGAGCGATACCGACCATATCGTGCTGCTGACGATGCATCATATCGTCTCGGATGGCTGGTCGATGGGCATTTTGATCCGCGAGCTGGCGGCGCTCTACTCGACCTTTGCCGGGATCATCAGCCCGCATGGCGCGAACGATCTGCCGCCGCTGTTGATCCAGTACGCCGATTTTGCCGTCTGGCAGCGCCAGTGGTTGCAGGGCGCGGTGCTTGAGCAGCAGCTTAGCTACTGGAAAGAGCATCTCGGCGGCGAGCTGCCGGTGCTGGAGCTGCCGACCGATCATCCGCGCCCGCCGGTCCAATCGTTCCGGGGCAGCACGCAGCGCTTCGTCATGCCCAGGGCGCTCCACGATGCGCTGATCGCGCTGAGCCAGCGCGAGTCGGCCACGCTCTACATGACGCTGCTGGCGGCCTGGCAGACCTTGCTCTACCGCTACAGCGGCCAGGATGATCTGCTGGTCAGCTCGCCGATCGCCAACCGCACGCGCCAGGAAACCGAGCCGCTGATCGGCTTTTTCGTCAACACGCTGGTGCTGCGCACGGATCTGTCGGGCAATCCGAGCTTCCGCGAGCTGCTGCTGCGCGTGCGCGAGGTGGCGCTGGGCGCGTACATGCATCAGGACTTGCCCTTCGAGTATCTGGTCGAGCAGTTGCATCCCGATCGCGATCTGAGCCGCCAGCCGATCTTCCAGGTGGCGTTCGCGCTCCAGAACGCGCCGCTGCCGCCGCTCAACGTCGAAGATCTGACCTTTATGGCGCTGGATGTGGACAGCGGCACGTCCAAGTTCGATCTGACGATGTTCATGTGGGAGCGTGCGGACGGCCTGGGCGGCGCGCTTGAGTACAGCACCGATCTCTTCGACGACGCGACGATCGCGCGTATGCTGCGCCATTTCCAGACGCTGCTGGAGGGCATCGTCGCCGATCCCGCACAGCCGATCGGCAGGCTGCCGCTGCTGGCAGAGCCGGAGCGCGAGCGCGTGCTGACCGCCTGGAACGCGATGCAGGCCGATCGCGCGGTGCAGCCGATCCACGCGCTGATCGAGGCGCAGGCAGAGCGCACACCGGCGGCGCGGGCGGTAGTCTTCCACGATCGCTTCCTATCGTACGATGAGCTGAATCGGCGTGCCAATCACCTGGCGCACGAGCTGCGCGCGCTGGGCGTCGGGCCGGATACGCGGGTAGGCGTATGCGTCGAGCGCTCGATCGAGATGGTCGTCGGCGTGCTGGGCGTGCTGAAGGCGGGCGGCGCGTACGTGCCGATCGATCCGGCCTATCCCCGCGAGCGCATTCAGTTCATGCTCGACGACGCACAGGCGCCCGTGCTGCTGACACAGTCGCGGCTCCAGCCGACGCTGCCGCAGACCGAGTCGCGGATTGTCTGTCTGGATACCGAGTGGGAGCGCATCGCGGGGCAGCCCGCGACTAATCCGGTGTGCCACGTCGATCCCTACCATCTGGCGTATGTGATCTACACCTCCGGCTCGACGGGCTGGCCCAAGGGCGTGCTGATCGCGCATCGCGGGCTGTGCAACCTGGTGTGGGAACAGATCGCGGCCTTTGGGATCGTGCCGGAGAGCCGCGTGCTGCAATTCGCGTCGCTCAGCTTCGACGCCTCGGCCTCCGAGATCTTCACCACGCTGGTCGCCGGGGCGAGCCTGCACCTGGCCGAGCGCGAGCTGATCCTGTCGCGGCCTGCGCTGCTACAATTCCTGCGCGACAGTGCGATCACCGTGGCGACGCTGCCGCCGTCGATGCTGACGCTGCTGCCGTCCGAGGAGGTGCCTGGACTCCAGACGGTGATCTCGGCGGGCGAGAGCTGCCCGGCGGAGCTGGCGCGGCAGTGGTCGGCGGGGCACCGGTTCGTCAACGCCTATGGCCCGACCGAGGCGACGATCGGCCCGACGCTGTATCATGTCACCGCGCTGCCCGCCGACGTGACGACCGTGCCGATCGGTCGTCCGATCGCCAATATCCGCGCGTATGTGCTCGATCCGTACGGAGAGCCGGTGCCGCTGGGCGTGCCCGGCGAGCTACACATCGGCGGGGTGGGCCTGGCGCGCGGCTACCACAACCGGCCTGCGCTGACCGCCGAGCGCTTCATCCCCGATCCGTTCGGCGGCGAGCCTGGATCGCGCCTGTATCGCACGGGTGATCGCGTGCGGCTGCTGCCCGACGGCAATCTCGAATACCTTGGCCGGATCGACGATCAGGTCAAGGTGCGCGGCTTCCGGATCGAGCTTGACGAGATCGCGGCGGCGCTGCGCCAGCATCCCGCCGTGCGCGAGGCGGTGGTCACGACGCACGGCGCGGAGTCGGGCGAGCGGCGGCTGGTGGCGTACGTCGTAGCAGAACAAAGAACAACGTTCAAAGAACAAAGCGAGCGCCAGGAACTCGAAACTCGAAGCTCCGAGCTCGAAACTCAAAACGCGGAGCAGATCACCCAGTGGCAGCAGCTCTTCGAGGAAACCTACCGCGAGGTCGGGCCGCAGCAAGATCCGACCTTTAATACCAGCGGTTGGAATAGCAGCTACAGCGGCCTGCCGATCCCCGACGCCCAGATGCGCGTCTGGGTCGAGCAGACCGTGACGCGGATCAAAGCGCTGCGTCCGCGCCGGGTGCTGGAGCTTGGCTGCGGCACCGGCCTGCTGCTCTTCCGCATCGCGCCGGAGTGCGAGCGCTACGTCGGCACCGATTTCTCGCGAGCCGCGCTGCACTCGGTTCAGCAGCAGGCGGCGCAGAGTCTACCCCAGGTGACGCTCTTGCAGCGCACGGCGGACGACTTCAGCGGCATCGAGCCAGGCTCGTTCGACACGGTGATCATTAACTCGGTGGTACAGTACTTTCCGAGCGGCGAGTATCTGCTGCGGGTGCTCGAAGGCGCGGTGGAGGCCGTGGCCGAGGGCGGCCAGATCTTCATCGGCGATGTGCGCAGCCTGCCGCTGCTTGAGGCGCTCCATGCCTCGGTGCAGCTCTACCAGGCGGCGTCGTCGCTGACCAAAGCCCAGTTGCAGCAGCGGGTGCGGGCGCGGATCGCCCAGGAGGAGGAGCTGCTGATCGATCCGGCCTTCTTCGTCGCGCTCAGGCAGCATCTACCGCAGATCGGGATGGTCGATGTGCGGCTCAAGCGCGGACGCAACGACAACGAGCTAACGCGCTTCCGCTACGATGTCACGCTGCACGTCGGCAAGCGTCCGACAGCGCACACAGCGGGCCAGCACCTCGACTGGCAGCAGGACGGGCTGAGCGTCGCCGCCGTGCGCGAGCTGCTGGCCGCGCACGCGCCCGAAGCGCTGACGATCGCGCACGTGCCGAATGCGCGCGTTCAGTCGGATGTTCGGCTGGCGGCGCTGCTGGCGGCGAGCGATGGAGCCGCGACCGTGGGCGATCTCAGGCGGGCGCTATCCTCCGGCGGCGTCGATCCTGAGGATCTCTGGTCGCTCGGCGATGCGCTGCCCTACGCCGTCGGCATCAGCTGGTCGGACACGCCCGACCGCTTCGACGTTACGTTTCGCCGCCGCGCCGCAGCGGAGCACGACACCGAGGCGAGCACCGGCTACACCGTCGATCTGGCACAGCTCAAGCCGTGGAGCGGCTACGTCAACAATCCGCTGCAAGGCCGCTTTGCCCGGCGGCTGGTGCCGCAGTTGCGCCGCTTTCTGGATGCGCGGCTGCCTGAATATATGCTGCCCGCCGCGTTCGTGCTGCTCGACGCGCTGCCGCTGACGCCCAATGGTAAAATCGAGCGGCGGGCGCTACCGGAGCCGGAGAGCCTGCGTCCGACACTCGATACGGGCTATGTCGCGCCGCGCACCGAGCTCGAGCAGACGGCGGCCGCGATCTGGTCGGATCTGCTCCAGATCGATCGCGTCGGCATGAACGACAACTTTTTCGACCTAGGCGGCCACTCGCTGCTGCTGGTGCAGCTTCACAGCAGGCTGCGCGACGCGCTCAGCCGCGAGATCTCGGTGATCGATTTGTTCAAGTACCCGACGATCAGCGCGCTCTCGGAGCACCTGAGCCACGAGGGAGCCGCGCCGGTCGACGTGGTCGAGTCAGCGCAGGAGCCGACGCCGCAGCGCTCCGAGCTACGGCGCGAGGGTGTGCGCCGCCAGAAGGATCTACGCCAGCGCCATCGCGCAAACAAGCAGCAGGTAGGAGATCAGGATGACGAGTGAGGATCGGGAGCAGGGCATTGCGATCGTCGGGATGAGTGGCCGCTTTCCGGGCGCGGCGGACGTGGAGACGTTCTGGCGCAATATCCGTGACGGCCAGGAGTCGATCGCGTTTTACTCCGACGAGGAATTGCAGGCGGCGGGCATCGACGAGCGGATACTGCGCGATCCGTCGTACGTCAAAGCCAGCGGCGCGCTCGACGAGATCGAGCTATTCGACGCCGGGTTTTTCGAGTACACGCCGCGCGAGGCGGAGATGCTCGATCCGCAGCAGCGGATCTTTCTTGAGTGCGCCTGGCACGCGCTGGAGCACGCCGGATACGATCCCGCGACCTACGGCGGGCTGATCGGCGTCTACGCGGGCAGCAACATCAGCACCTATCTGCTGGTCAATCTGGCGTCGAATCCTGAGCTGGTCGCGTCATTCAGCGGCTACCAGACGATCATCGCCAACGACAAAGACTATCTGCCGACGCGCGTCTCGTACAAGCTCAACCTGCGCGGGCCGAGCCTCAACATCAACACGGCCTGCTCGACCTCACTGGTGGCGGTGCATATCGCCTGCCAGAGCCTGCTCAACGGCGAGTGCGATCTGGCGCTGGCCGGCGGCGTCTCGATCACGGTGCCGCAGCGCGTAGGCTACTGGTACCGCGAGGGCGGCGTGTCGTCACCCGACGGCCACTGTCGGGCCTTCGACGCAGCGGCGCGCGGCACGGTCGACGGCAGCGGCGTGGGCATCGTGGTGCTCAGGCGGCTGGAGGATGCGCTCAACGACGGCGATACGATCCACGCGATCATTCGTGGCTCGGCGATCAACAACGACGGCGCGGGCAAAGTCGGCTTTACCGCGCCCAGCGTGGACGGCCAGGCGGCGGTGATCGAGGAGGCGCTGGCGGTCGCCGGGGTAGTGCCCGACATGATCGACTACGTGGAAGCGCACGGCACGGGCACGCCGCTGGGCGATCCGATCGAGATCGCCGCGCTGACGCAGGTCTTTCGCGCTAAGACCGACGGTATCGGCTGCTGCGCGGTCGGCTCGGTCAAGACCAACATCGGGCATCTGGGCGCGGCTGCCGGCGTTGCCGGGCTGATCAAGGCGGTCCAGGCGCTCAAGCATCGCCAGATTCCGCCCAGCCTGCACTTCGAGCGGCCCAATCCCAGGCTCGATCTTGCGCGCAGCCCGTTCTATGTCAGCGCCAGGCTGCACGACTGGCCGGAGCGCGACGAGCCGCGCCGGGCGGGCGTGAGCTCGTTTGGCATCGGCGGCACGAACGCGCATGTGGTGCTCGAAGCAGCGCCCGTGCCCGAACCCGCCGATCCGGGCCGTCCCTGGCATCTGCTGCCGCTGTCGGCGAAGACGAGCGCCGCGCTGGATGCGGCGACCGCTAACCTGCTGGCGCTGCTCAAGGCCACGCCCGACGTGAGTCTGGCCGATGTCGCCTACACGCTTCAGGTCGGGCGGCAGGCGTTCGACCACCGCCGGATGCTGGTCTGCCGCGACCGCCAGGACGCGCTCGATGCGCTGGAGCAGATGCATCCTGAGCGGGTGCTGTCGCGGGTGCGCGAGCCGGGCGCTCGCTCGGTGGTCTTTCTGTTTCCCGGCCAGGGCGCGCAGTATCCCAACATGGCCCGCGAGCTGTACGAGGTCGAGCCGAAGTTTCGGGCGACCGTCGATCGCTGCTGCGCGCTGCTGAGGCCGCACCTGCACCCAGAGGGTACCCGGGACCTGCGCGCTGTGCTGTTTCCCGACGACGAGACGCGCGCCGCCGAGGATCTGAGCCGGACGCGGCTGACGCAGCCCGCGCTGTTCGTGATCGAGTACGCGCTGGCGCGGCTGCTGATGGCCTGGGGGATCAAGCCCCAGGCGATGATCGGCCACTCGATCGGCGAGTATGTCGCGGCGACGCTCGCTGGCGTGTTCAGCCTGGAGGACGCGCTGGCGCTGGTCGCGCTGCGTGGGCGACTGATCGACGAGCTGCCGTCAGGCGCGATGCTGAGCGTGCCGCTGCCGGAGCACGAGGTGCTCGATCTGCTCGATCCACAGCTTGCGCTGGCGGCGGTCAACGGTCCGTCGCTGTGTGTGGTGTCGGGCGCGCACGGGGCGATCGACGCGCTCCATGAGCGGCTGATCGCGCGCGGCGTGGATTGCCGCCGCCTGCACACGTCGCACGCCTTCCACTCGGCGATGATGTCGCCGATCATGATCAGGTTTGCCGAGCAGGTCGGCAAGTTCGAGCGGAAAGCGCCCAAGATCCCGTACATCTCGAACGTGACCGGCACCTGGATCACCGCCGCCGCCGCGACCGATCCCGAATACTGGGCGCGGCATCTGCGCCAGACGGTGCGCTTCGCGGATGGCCTGCAAACATTGCTGGGACCGGACGGCACCACGCCGGGCCGGATTCTGCTGGAAGTCGGGCCGGGC
The DNA here is from genome assembly GCA_036374795.1 of Herpetosiphonaceae bacterium. NCBI lineage: Bacteria > Bacillati > Chloroflexota > Chloroflexia > Herpetosiphonales > Herpetosiphonaceae > Herpetosiphonaceae bacterium. The sequence continues at coordinate 44,156 of DASUTC010000332.1, read as the reverse complement.
CGCACGCTCAGCACGTTGGCGCAGCAGCAGCCGGGCCGCGCCGGAAGCCGGATCGTGCTGTCGTCGATGCGTCACCCGCAGGATCAGCAAGCGGACGAGGCGTTTTTGCTGAACAGCATCGGCAAGCTCTGGCTACTGGGCGTGCCCGTGAGCTGGCCCGCGCTCTACGCGGGTGCCCACGGGGCAGAGCGCCGCTACCGCGTGCCGCTGCCGCTCTATGCCTTCGACCGGCAGCGCTACTGGGTGGCCGCGCAGCAGATCCGCCCGATCGCGTCGGAGCCGGTCGAGCCGACCGCAGCGCCGGAGGCGACGGAATCATCGGAGGCAGTGCCGTTCTCGCTGCATCCGCGTCCCGATCTGCTGACGACGTACGTGCCGCCCGGCAGCAAGCTTGAGCGCAAGATCGCCGCGATCTGGCAGGAGCTACTGGGTGTCGAGCAGATCGGCATCCACGACAACTTCTTTGATCTCGGCGGCCACTCGCTGATGGCGACGCAGGTGCTCTCCCGGCTGCGCCAGATCTTCCAGATCGATCTGCCGCTGGAGCGGATGTTCGAGACGACGACGATCGCGCAGCTTGCCGAGATGATTCAGGACGAGCTGATCCTGAAGCTGGAAGCGCTGCCCGAAGAAGAGGCGCAGCTTCTCCTTGAAACCCTGGAAGATTAACCCGATCAATGTTGCTTCCACACGACCGATCAATCCGAATTGAACCGCAGGGCCGAACCGCCGGATCGCCCAGGACGAGGCAGCGCCTCGCCCCTACCAGTTCAATCAATCTATACGAGGCACACTATGTCTGAATCGTCAGCGCCCGACGATCGCGCGCTTCGCGGCGCTCAACTCTCGCCCGCCAAGCGCGCGCTGCTGGAAAAATGGACCGAGGGCAAGCTCGGCGCGAAGGCCGACCGCATTCCGCGTCGGTCGGAGGATGGCCCGGCCCCGCTCTCGTTTGCGCAGCAGCGGCTCTGGTTTCTCGATCAGCTTGTGCCGGGGAGTCCGGCCTATAATCTGCCGACGACCGTGCGGCTGATCGGGCGGCTGGACGTGGCGGCGCTGCATCGCAGCCTGAACGAGATCGTCAGGCGGCACGCGACACTGCGCACGACTTTTGCGCTGGCCGATGAGCAGCCGGTGCAGGTGATCGCGCCCGCGCTCACGCTGCCGCTGCCGTCGATCGACCTGCACCCAGAGGGTACCCGGCTGTCGGCCGCCGAGCGCGAGGAGCGCGTGCGCGAGCTGACCGATGCCGAGGTGCAGCAGCCCTTCGATCTGGCGCACGGCCCGCTGCTGCGCGCACGGCTGCTGCGCGTCGCCGACGACGAGCATGTTTTCCTGCTGACGATGCATCATATCGTCTCGGATGGCTGGTCGATGGGCGTGTTCGTGCGCGAGCTAGCCACGCTCTACGAGTCCTTCGCCCACGATCGGCCACAGCGAGTGCCCATGCCCAAAGGGCACCCGCATGGTACCGGGCTGCCGGATCTGCCGATCCAGTACGTCGACTTCGCGGCCTGGCAGCGCGAGTGGCTCAAGGGCGATGTGCTCGACCGGCAGATGGCCTACTGGAAAGAGCAGCTCGGCGGCGATCTGCCCGTGCTGGAGCTGCCGACCGATCATCCGCGACCGCCCGTGCAGACCTTCCACGGCGCGACGCTCTACTTTGCGCTGCCCAAGTCGCTGAGCGATGCGCTGGCCGGGCTGAGCCGCAGCGAAGATGTGACGCTCTTTATGACGCTGCTGGCGGCGTTTCAGATCGTGCTGGCGCGCTACACCAGCCAGGAGGAGCTGCTGATCGGCTCGCCGATCGCCGGGCGGACGCGGCCTGAGCTGGAAGGCTTGATCGGCTTCTTCGTCAACACGCTGGTGCTGCGGACCGACCTGTCGGGCAATCCGACCGTCCGCGAGCTGCTGCAACGGGTGCGCAAAGTGACGCTCGGCGCGTACGCGCATCAGGACCTGCCCTTCGAGCAACTGGTCGAGGAGCTGCATCCTGAGCGCGATATGAGCCGTAATCCACTGTTCCAGGCGATGTTTGTGCTGCAAAATGTGCCCTCGCAGGCGCAGAAGCTCACCGATCTGACGCTGCGCTATGTCGAGGCCAGCAGCGGCACCGCCAAGTTCGATGTCTGGTTTTCGCTCGAAGAGCGCAGCGATGGCCTCGGCGGGATCGTCGAGTACAACACCGATCTCTTCGAGGAGGCCACGATCCAGCGCATGATCGGCCATTTCGAGACGGTGCTCGCGGGCATGGTCGCCAATCCTGAGCAGCGTCTTTTCGCGATCGAGCTCATGACGCAGGCCGAGCGGCGGCAACTGGCCGAATGGAACGCGACGACGACGGAGTATCCGCCCGCCGCCAGCCTCCACAGCCTGATCGAGGCGCAGGTCGCGCGCACGCCCGACGCGGTGGCGGTGCAGTTCGAGGACGCGGCGCTGACCTACCGCGAGCTGAACCAGCGGGCCAATCAGCTTGCGCATCATCTGCAAGTGCTGGGCGTGGGCGGGTGCCCGCAGGGCGAGACGCTGGTCGGGATCTGTGTCGAGCGCTCGCTCGATCTGGTGGTCGGGCTGCTCGGTATTCTCAAAGCGGGCGGCGCGTACGTCCCGCTCGACCCTGAGTATCCGAACGATCGGTTGGCGTTTATGCTTGCCGACTCGCGGGTTTCCGTGCTGCTGACCCAGGCCGATCTCGTGGCGAGCCTGCACCACGTCCAAGGGGCACCCGGTACCCGCCACGCCGCGCATGTGCTCTGCCTCGACGCCGACTGGTCCGCGATTGCCGCCGCGCCGACGACCAATCCGGCGCTCGCTCTCGACGCCGCCAGCGCGGCCTATATGATCTACACCTCCGGCTCGACCGGCAGGCCCAAGGGCGCGATCAATAGCCATCGCGCGATTATCAACCGCTTGCAGTGGATGCAGGCTGCCTACGGTCTGACCGCCGCCGACGCGGTGCTGCAAAAAACGCCGTTCAGCTTCGATGTCTCGGTCTGGGAGTTTTTCTGGCCGCTGCTCACGGGCGCGCGGCTGGTGCTGGCGCAGCCGGGCGGCCATCGCGACGCCGCGTATCTGGTGCGCCTGATTCAGGAGCAGCGCATCACGACGCTGCATTTCGTGCCGTCGATGTTGCAGGTCTTTTTGGAGGAGCCCGGCCTTGAGGCGTGTACCAGCCTGCGTCAGGTGATCTGTAGCGGCGAGGCGCTGCCGTTCGAGTTTCAGGAGCGTTTCTTTGCGCGGCTCAATGCCCGGCTGCACAATCTGTACGGCCCCACCGAGGCGGCGATCGATGTCACCGCCTGGGAGTGTCGGCGCGACGACGACCGGCGCATCGTGCCGATTGGGCGTCCGATCGCCAACACGCAGATCCATCTGCTCGATCGATACGGCAATCCGGTGCCCGTGGGCGTCCCCGGCGAGCTCCATATCGGCGGGGTGCAACTGGCGCGCGGCTACCTCAATCGCCCTGATCTGACCGCCGATCGCTTCGTGCCCGATCCGTTCGCAGCGACTCCCGGCGCGCGGCTGTACAAGACGGGCGATCTGGCGCGCTATCTGCCCGATGGCAACGTCGATTTCCTTGGCCGACTCGACGATCAGGTCAAGCTGCGCGGCTTCCGCATCGAGCTAGGCGAGATCGAGGCCACGCTGCGGCGCTATCCCCGGCTGCGCGATGCCGTCGTGGTGGCGCGTGAGGATGGCGCGGGTGCCCTTGGGGCGCGGCGGCTGGTGGCGTATGTAGTCGCAAACAAAGAACAAAGCGGGAACCAGGAAATTGAAACTCCGAACTCGGAACTCGAAGCTCCGAACTCGGAACAGGTGACACACTGGCAGCAGGTCTTCGACAGCACCTATGGCGACGCGGGCGAGCAGAGCGATCCGCTCTTCAACATCGTCGGCTGGAACAGTAGCTACACGGGCGAGCCGCTGGCTCCCGAAGAGATGCGCGAGTGGGTCGATCAGACCGTGGCGCGGATTCTGGGGCTGCAACCCCGGCGAGTGCTGGAGATCGGCTGCGGCACGGGCCTGCTGCTGGCGCGGATCGCGCCGCACTGCGATGCGTACTGGGCTACCGATTTCTCCGAGCGTGCGATCCGCGATCTGCAAGCACAGGTGGGGCAGTGGCCCCAGGTGCGGCTCTTCCAGCGCTCCGCCGACAACTTCGGCGGCTTCGAGGCCGGAGCGTTCGATGTGATCGTCGTCAACTCGGTGGTGCAGTATTTTCCAAGCGTGGACTATCTGCTGCATGTGCTGGAAGGCGCGCTGCGCGTTGTCGCGCCTGGCGGCGCGATCTTCCTGGGCGATCTGCGCAGCCTGCCGCTGCTCGAAGCGTTTCACACGTCGGTCGATCTGCACCGCGCCCAGCCGACGCTCTCCGCCGATCATCTTTACCAGCGGGCGCAGAAGCGGCTCAGCCAGGAGCAGGAGCTGGCGCTCGATCCGGCGCTGTTCAGCGCGCTGCAACGGCACTATCCCGCGATCGACTACGTGGATGCGCAGCTCAAGCGCGGGCGGCATCACAACGAGCTAACGCGCTTCCGCTACGATGTCACGCTGCATGTGGGCCAGGCTCAGGAGCGGCAGCGCGTGCAGGATTGGCTCGACTGGCAGCGCGATCATCTGACATTGGATGCGCTACGGCGGCGGCTGGTCGAGACGCGGCCCGTGACGCTCGGCATTCGCCGCGTCCACAACGCGCGGCTGCATACTGAGACGCGCCTGCTGGAGCTGCTCGACCGCCGCGATCGGGACACGACGGTTGCAGATCTGCGCGCGGCCCTGGCTCCGGTGGATGGCGCGGTCGATCCTGAGGCGATCTGGGCGCTGGCCGACGAGCTATCCTACGCCGTCAGCATTCGCTGGTCCGGCGACGGCGCGGACGGCTGCTTCGACGTGGTTTTGCAGCGCCGCACGAACGGTCATCTACCCGCCGCCTTCGATCCGCCCGCCGACCAGCTCGACGAGCGCCGCCCGTGGAGCGCATACGCTAACGATCCGCTGCGCGAAAAGCTGGCGCAGCAGTTGGTGCCGGAGATCCGCAGCTATCTCAAGGCGCAGTTGCCGGAGTATATGATCCCGACGGCGTTTGTGCTGCTCGATACGCTGCCGCTGACGCCCAACGGCAAGCTCGATCGCAAGGCGCTGCCCGCGCCGCCGCCAGCGCTGCCCGATCTGGAAGACGATTTCGCGCCGCCGCGCACGCCCGTCGAGCAGACGCTGGCCGAGATCTGGGCGCACCTGCTGGGCCTGGAAAAGGTCGGCATCAACAATAACTTCTTCGCCATCGGCGGCGACTCGATCGCCAGTATTCAGGTTGTTGCCCGCGCCAATCTGGCCGGGATTCGCATCACGCCCAAGCAGATGTTCCAGCACCAGACGATCGCCGATCTGGCGCAGGTCGCCGAGGTGATCGCCGACGAGCACGATCGCGCTGTCTCAGGGCCGCTGCCGCTCACGCCGGTCCAGTGCCGGTTTGTGGTGGAGGGCCGGGCCGTGCCACGGCACTGGCGACGAGCGGCGCTGCTCGCAACGCCCGCCGATCTCGACGCCGACGCGCTTCACGCAGCCTTACAGCACCTCGTCGGCCATCACGACGCGCTCACGCTGCGTCCGGTCCACGACGCCTCCGGCTGGCAGCAGGTCAGCATCATGCCCGACGCAGCCCTGGCGTTCGAGGCCGTTGATCTGGCAGGCCGCGCGGCCAGGGAGCAGGATGCGGCGATCGAGGCAGCGGCGGAGCAGATTCAATCGCGTCTGGATCTGTCCAACGGGCCGCTCGCACGAGCGATGCTGTTCACCTGTGGCGCGGATGCGCCGGGCCGCCTGCTGCTGGCGATCCACCCGCTGCTGCTGGACGACGCATCGTGGTCGCTGCTGCTCGACGATCTGCGGGCGGCCTATGCTCAGCGCAGCCAGGGCCAGCCGATCGATCTGCCGTCCGCGCCGATCTCATGCGCCCAGTGGACGCATCGCCTGGCGAGCTACGCGCAATCCGCCGCCGTGGAGCAAGATCTGGCCTACTGGACCGTGCAGCGCTTTGTGCAGGCTGGCGGCGTGCCACGCGAGGCGATCGAAGACGAGCCGCTGGACGAGGCCGCGCCCGTTACGCTGACGCTCGACGCCGAGGCGACAACGACGCTCCTGCGCGATGTGCCCCAGGCGTATCGCACGCAGACCGCCGAGATTCTGCTGGCAGCCCTGGCGCGGACGTTCACCGGCTGGGCCGGATCGCGCGCGGTGCTGGTGGAGCTGGAGGAGCCTGGCCGCGCGTCGGAGCTGGCCGATCTGTCGCGCACCGTGGGCCGCTTCACGCATGTTGTCCCGCTGCTGCTGAGCCTGGACGCTCCCGATCCCGGCGCGGCGATCAAGGCGATCAAAGAGCAGGCTCGCGAGGCAGCCCGCCATGCGCTGGGCTACAGCGCGCTGCGCTTCATGCGCGACGATCCGGCGATTACCGAGCGGCTGGCATCGCTGCCGCAGCCGGACATTCAGTTCGCGTACGCCGAAGCCATCTCGTCGCCGGCTGCGGCGGACTTCGCGCTTACACGGAGCTACAGCGGCCAGCCGGATGGAGCGCCGCAGCCGCGAGGCTTGCAGATCACCGCCAGCGTCGTCGGGGAGCGGCTCGAAGTGCTCTGGCGCTACAATCCACGCGCCTACCGCCGCGCGACAGTCGAGCATCTGGCCGAGCGCTACGACGCCGCGCTGCGTCTGCTGATCGACCACTGTGTGTCGCCGTCGGCGGGCGGGTACACGCCGTCTGATTTTCCGCTGGCCGGTCTGGATCAACAGGAGTTGGATCGGCTGCTGGGCGGTCGGCGGCAGGTCGAGGATCTATACCCCGTTTCGCCGCTGCAAGAGCATATGCTGGCGCGGCATATCCACACACCAACGCCGGGCCTGTACGTGGTGCAGGAGGTGACATACGATCAGCAGCTTCACGTCCCGACGCTTGAGCGCGCCTGGCAGCAGGTCGTCGATCGGCATCCGTTCTTGCGCACGGCGATTGCCTGGAAGGGGCTGGAGCGACCGTTGCAGATCGCTTACGGTGGCGTGCGCGTGCCGCTCACGCAGGAAGACTGGCGCGGACTCTCGCCCGACGAGCAGCGCAGCCGGATCGATGCCTGCCTGGAGGCCGATCGGACGCGCGGCTTCGACATCGACGATCCGATGTCGGTGCGGGTTTTCCTGGGCCAGGTCGGCGATAACACCTACCACATGATCGTGACGGTTCACTACATGCGCCTGGACGGCTGGAGCTTCCGGCTGCTGCTGAGCGAGTTTACCGGCTTCTATGTCGCGCTCGCCACGGGCCGCGAGCTCCGTCTGATCCAGTCCTGCTCGTACCGCGACTATGTGGCCTGGCTTGAGCAGCAGGATATGGCGGAGGCCGAGACGTTCTGGCGACCGCTGCTCAAAGGCTTTCGGCGAGCGACGCCGCTGGTGGCGCACGCGCCCGGAGCTGTCACGCCGCAGGAGGGCTTTGCCAAGGAGCATCTCTATGTGCCCGCGTCGATCGCCAATGGCCTCGAAGCGCTCGTGCGGCAGCACCAGCTTACGTTGAACACGCTGATCCAGGGCACGTGGGCGCTGTTGCAGAGCCGCTACACCGGCCTCGACGACATCATGTTTGGCATCATCCTCACGGGCCGTCCCGCGACGCTGCCGGGGATCGAGTACATGGTCGGGCCGATCGCCAACGTCCTGCCGGTGCGGGTGCGCATCGCGCCGGAGACGCCGCTGCTGGGCTGGCTCAAAGAGCTTCGGGCGCAGCAGGTCGAGATGAGCCAGTACGAGTACACGCCGCTGCGGGCGATCCGCGAGTGGAGCGATGTGCTGAGCGATCAGCCGCTCTTCGAGAGCTACCTGGCGTTCCAGAACCTGCCGACCTTCGAGATTCCCGGCACGAGCTTCAAACAGTCCAACTCGTCGCGCTCGGCGGAGACGCTGCTGGCGCAGATGGAGTATCCGATGCGGGTCGATGCCTTTCCCGGCGTGGACGAGATCGGGCTGGTCATGTCGTACTACCGGCGCTACTTCGACAGCGCCACGGTCCAGCGCATGCTGCACGATTTCCAGGCGATCTTGGAGGGCATGATCGCGCGGCCTGAGCAGCGTCTCGGCGATCTGCTGCGGCTGATCTAGCGCTGCCGCGCAGCACGGCGGCCCGATCGCGCGATCGGGCCGCCGCTACACAATTTCGTGGTGTGAGATCGAGGGATTGTTGACGTTGGGTTCCAAGGGATGTCACAGGAAGATCAAAGACGCTGCCCCAAGATATTTGACAATCGTAAAGGCCAGCGCGGATGTTGCCAGAATCGCAGACACGCTGAGTGCAGCGGCAAGCACATGCACAAGACCACCAAGCGCGGTCCTAACGCTCGACGCGATGCCTTCCCGTCGTCCACCTTTCGCCACCAATATCCTTCTGTCAGTGCGAAATTCAGACCCTTAGCGAGCCGCGAAAACCCCTGGCGGCATAGTAAGATTCTGCTCCGTTGTGATACACAAAGACCCTGTCGTAGCGGCGATCACAAAAGAGGGCGCCGCCAAGCTTTCTAATATGAATTGGTGTTTTCACCCAGCTCGATGTTTTCAAATCGAAGTTTCCAAGTTTCTGTAGCTCTCGATAGTGTTCTTCCGCTAGCAGCTCAATGCCCATGGCCGCTGCCATATCAAGAGCGCTATCTTCTGGTTTATGTTCTTTCCGTGACTCCAGTGCTTCACGGTCGTAACAAACACTTCTGCGGCCTTTGGGACTTTCTGCTGAACAATCACAAAAGATGTATTCACCCGTCTTTGTATCATGACCAATAACATCCGGTTCACCGCCAGTTCGTTCCATTTCATTGAGCGACCACAGTTTTTCAGGGTTAGCTTCCAGCTTTGCTTGTACGTTGGTCCATGCAAGACCTGTATGGCGGTTCATGTTTTTCTCAAAACGGGCTTTTAATACGCTGAGGAGTTCTTCACGTTGTTCTGGCGGCAACGCCTTTTTGTTGCTATCAATGGTGTTCATACGTTTATACCTCCTTTGGTGATTGATTGTGGTTGATGTTGCGTGCCGCCCAACAAGCGATGAGGCGCTAGACGCGGTTAAAATCCGCAACCGCTATACCACAATAAATCAGATGCCGTACAACCGTTTCAACGGAAACGCCCGCGCTCCGCGCCTCCTGGTTGATCCATTCCCTCATAGCAGTATCAAGCTCATGGATTGTCAGTGAGTTACCCATAACATAACCTACCCACTCTCTTATCAACCGTTTCTGATGAGAATGATAGCACACCAGCAATAACGGTAGAGGATGGGCTGGGGTAGCCCATCCTCCGCGCAGAGGCTCATCGGCGAAGGGCTGCCTACAGCGGAATATCTTCAAGCGAAACCATGCCGTGCCGCAGCGCATAGAGCACCGCCTGGGTCCGGCTTTGCAGCCCAAGCTTGCCCAAAATATTCGAGACGTGCGCTTTGACGGTCTTTTCGCTCACCACCAGCGTGTCGGCGATCTGCTTGTTGCTCTCGCCCCGCGCCAGCGCTTTGAGCACCTCGATCTCGCGCTCGGTCAGCGGCTCGGCGACCGGCGGCTGCTCTTTCGGGCCGATCGCCTGCATCAGCCTGCGCGCCGCCTGTGGATGAAGATGCACCTCGCCGCGCTGAGCCGCCCGGATCGCCGCCGCCAGTTCGGCGGGCTGCACGTCCTTGAGCAGATAGCCGATCGCGCCCGCCTTGACCACCGCCGCGACCTGCGCGTCCTCCACGAACGACGTGAGCGCGATCACCTCTACGTCGGGGTAGCGCGTTTTGATCTGCTGCGTGGCCGCGATGCCGTCGAGCTGCGGCATGACCAGATCCATCAGCACCACGTCGGGCTGGTATTTCGCCACCGCCGCCACCGCCGCCATGCCGTTATCGGCCTCGCCCACTACCTCGATGTCGGGCTGCGTGGCGAGAAAGAGCTTCAATCCCTGCCGCACCACATTATGATCGTCGACCAACAAGATCTTAATCCGGTCCATGTTTTACTCGCTTTGTACCAGTGGCACCTTTACGACAACGTCCGTTCCCTGGCCGGGAGCGCTCTGCACGACACATGAGCCGCCAAGCGCCGCAGCGCGCTCCTGCATCGTGCGCTGGCCCATGTGATCGCCCGCCGCCGGCTGGCACGGATCGAAGCCGACGCCGTTGTCCCGCACGTGCAGCTCGACATGGGTGGTTGCGTGACATAATGTAATCTTGACCTGGCTGGCGCAGGCGTGCTTGCCCACGTTGGCGAGCGCCTCGCTGGTAATGCGGTACAGCGCCTCCTCGACGGCATCCGGCAAGCGCTGGCTGTCAAGCTCCAGCTCGACCTTGATCCCGGTACGCGAGCGGAACGCGCCCACGAATCGCTCGATCGCGGCGGCCAGCCCGGCCTCACGCAGTGCGCCCGGACGTAGCTCGAAGATCAGCGCGCGCATCTCTGCCAGCGCGCCGCTCGCCAGGTCTTGCACGGTTTGCAGCATCGCATCGGCGGCGGCAAGATCGTTGGTGGCGGTGGTACGCGCCGCCTGGGCGGCCAGCGTCAGCGAAAAAAGCGTCTGTGTCACCGAGTCGTGCAGATCGCGCGCGATACGCTGGCGCTCTTCCAGGGCTGCTAGCTGCCGCGACTGATCGACGAGCCGCGCGTGCTCCAGCGCCAGCGCCGCCTGGTCCGCGAAAATATCCAGCAGTTGCACCTCGTCGGCGCTGAAGTTGCGCGCGTGCTCGTAGAAGACCACGATGCCGCCATAGATCCGGCCTTTGACCAGCAGCGGCGCGGCCAGCATACTCTGGAAGGAAAGCCGGGTACGCTCCGGCACGGCCAGATCATGCTTTTGCCGCCAGTCGGCATCGCCGATGTCGGGCACGGTCACGGTCCGATTGGCCTTGATCGCGATACTGACGATCTGCTCGCCGATCTGCGCGCCGGACGCGCCGGACGCGCCCGGAATATCCCAGGTGTTGCGCAGCGTCAGCTGGCCGCTGCCGGGGTCAAGCTCATAGAGCGCGCACATCGGCGTCTCCATCAGCTCGGTCGCCTGCTGCACGATCCGCCGCAGCACCGCGTCGAGGCCCAGCGCCTCGGTCAGGGCCAGCGCGCCCTTACGCAGCGCCTCCGACTGGCGACGGCGCTGCTGCTCGGCGGCGAAGAGCCGCGCGTTCTCGATCGCGAGCGCCGCCTGCTGTGCAAAGCTCTCGGCAAGCTGCGCCTCCGCCGCCGTAAATGCATTCGGCTCCGTCCGGTCGAGCGTAATCATGCCGACCGCCTGGCCCGCGTAGCAGAGCGGCACGCCCATCCACGAGCGGATATGCAGCATGTGGTCGGCGTCGAAGTTTGGATAGGCGGCGGGCGCGTCGGGCAGCAGCACGGTGCGCGCCTCCTCGATCACGCGGCGGTTGGGATAATCGTCGGTGAGCGGGAAGCGAATGCCGCGCAGATCCTGATCGGTGACAAAGCCGCGCACGGCGATCACGCGCACCTCGTGCCCCTCGCGCAGTTGGACCGTGGCGCTATAGTAGCTGACGACCTCCTGAAGCTGCGCGAGGATCGTTTCGAGCACGGCGGAGAGATCGAGCGTCGAGCCGACCGCAGTTGCCGCGACACGCAGTGTTTCGGCCTGCCGACGGCGCTGCTGCTCGGCGGCGAAGAGCCGCGCGTTGTCAAGCGCCAGCGCGATATGGTCGGCGATTGCCTCCAGCAGCGTGATCTCGCGGGCGCTCAAGGCGTGGGCTGCCGCGCGCAGCACCACCAGAATCCCGGCGACATCGCCGCGCGCAAAGAGCGGCAGGGCCAGCAGCGAGTGAAAGCCCGCATCGGTCGCCAGCGGCTCAAGGCCCGGCGTGGCGCGTAGATCGACGAGCGCCAGCGGCTTGTGCTCAGCGACCAGCGTGGCGATCTGCGGCTGCTCCATTCTCAGCACGCCGCGCTCGTCGATCAGCGCCGCGTCGATGCCGCGATGGACGATCAGCTCCAGCTTTCCATCCTCGCGGGTGTAGATCGCTCCGGCGTCGAAATCGAGCAGATCGAGCACGTGATCGAGCGCCGACGCCAGCAGCGGCTGCGGCTCAAGCGACGCGGCGACGGCAGCGGCGATGGCGTTCAGGACCATCAGTTCGCGCGCGCGGTCGGCCAGTAGTTCGCGCTCCAGCAGCGGCTCGGCTGGAAGTTTCCGTTTTGCCATACGCATCCGTTAGATCTCGTCGGCGTCGGCGCTGTCACTGGGGGTGGGCAGTGGCGCTGCCACAGCGTCATCGATCGCCCGGTCGAGGTTGAGCGCCGGACCCGCTCCGCCGAGCCAGGCCAGGAACTCGCGGTTGCCCGCCGGTCCGGTGATCGGCGAGACGGTCAGGCCGTGCGGCGGAAGATGCCTTCCGGCGGCAAACGCCAGCACGTCGTGCAGCACCCGGCGATGGACACGTGGCTCGCGCACCACGCCGCCGCGCCCGACATCCTGCGGCCCGGCCTCGAACTGCGGCTTGATCAGCGCGACGATCCAGGCGTTCGGCTGCAAGAGCTGCTGCATCGCGGGCAGCACCAGCTTCAGCGAGATAAACGACACATCGACCACGCCGCAATCGGCCAGCGCGCCGCCGGGCAGCGCCGTAAGCTGGCGAATGTTGGTGCGCTCCAGCACGACCACGCGCTCATCGGTCCGCAGGCGGTAGTCTAGCTGACCATAGCCCACGTCGATCGCGACGACCTGACGCGCACCGCGTTGCAGCAGCACATCGGTAAAGCCGCCGGTACACGCGCCCACATCGATCGCTGATCGGCCCTGCACATCCAGCCCAAAGGTCGTCAGCGCGTGTGCCAGCTTGAAGCCGCCCCGCCCGACGAAGGGCAGCGCGCCGCGCACCTCGATCGCGGCCTCGACATCGATCTGCTCGCCTGCTTTGGTGCGCTTCTGCCCGTTGACGAAGACGCTCCCGGCCAGAATCAATGCCTGCGCTTTCGCGCGCGTCGGCACCAGGTTGCGCTCAACTAATACCAGATCGAGTCGTTGTTTCATCGGTTTATGCCGCTAGCGCCCGTTCCAAGGTTCAAGCTTCAAGTTTCGGGTTTCGAGTTGTTCTTTGTTCTGCGTCAGGCCCCCACACTCCCGGCCTGACGGCCCTTTGTTCCTTCGTCCGCTAGCGTTTGCCGCGCAGCTCTTGCTCTAGCTCGGCGATATAGTGGCGCAGCCAGGGCGGTGTCTCCGTGCCCATGTGGCTGGCCTGCATACGGAGCTGGCGGATATGCCGTTGCAGCGCGCTGTGCTCGTCCGGCGACGCGGGCGGCTCTGCCACGGCGGCGACGGTCAGGTCATCCCGGCGATCAAGGTAGCTGGCGATAATCTTTGTCACCACATCGCTCACGTCGGCCTGCTCCTGCTGGCACAGCGCCAGCAAGCGCTCCCGCTCGTTCGCGGTCAGCAGCAGCCGCACGGCAATCGAAAAGCGACCTTCATCATGCATACGCGCATTATAGGCGCTGCTCTCATGCACCGCAAACGTGCTCCATGAAACGTTCGATCGCTGTGTGGCGTATTGGCAGCAGGTCGAACGTACGCTGTTGCCACGGCTGGCATGATTTCTGATACACTGATCCGTGTTGATCAAACGTCTGATCGAGGAGGACCTATGCGGATTTCGATCGAATACTGCCGGGAATGAAACTACACTCCACGCGCCGTCAGTTTGGCGGACAAGCTCTTAGCAGCCTACGAAGACCAAATCACCGATCTGAGCCTGATCCCATCGGGTGGCGGGCGGTTTGAGGTGACGTGCGACGGCCAGCTGCTCTTCTCGAAAGCAGCGCTGGGACGGCACGCCAAGCCCGAAGAAGTGCTCGATGCGGTCAAAAACCGCGCGCCGGTCACAGCCTGAGCCTCGGCAAAGATCGGGGGCGTACCTGCGTGTACGCCCCCTAAGGCTATCGATGGTCCCCGACTCCGCGCTGCCTAGCCTTTTCGTGCCGTGTTATCCTCGTCGTCTCCGCTCACATTCAAATCCGTGTTCGTCCCTCCACCTCTCGACGTACTCATGCCCGCGCCTGTAGAGCCAGTGTTGCCCATCGCCGTGCCACCGCTGGTAGCACTATCCATGCCCCGGACGGTGCCGGTGTCGTAGCCGCTCATCGTGCTCTGATCGCGGCTGCCGGTGTCGGTCATGCCGCTCATGTCGCTGTCGAGGCCAGTGCCGCTGACCGACTCGCCGCTGCCCGTGTTCTGGTTGCGATCCATGATCTCGCCTCCTCGATGAGACTGTATCGGGAATGGACCCGGCCACGTCCGTCGTAGCGCTGCGCAGAGGTAGCAAGAAGAGCACCAAGATCTGAAATCGCAGCCCCTCGGTGGTCCGCCACAAGCCATGCTATACTTAAGCGGAGATTGCGTATTTCTTCACAGATTAAGGTGATGCTATGGCTGAGCGCGTGCCGCATACATTTCGCGATTTGCGAGAGTTCGTCAACTATCTGGATAAGCGCGGTCAACTGAGACGGATCAAAACGCCCGTCTCGAATGACCTGGAGATCACAGAGATTACCGATCGGGTTTCCAAGAGCAAGACCCACAACTACGCGCTGCTCTTCGAGAACGTGCAGGGCTACGACATGCCCGTGCTGATCAACGCGATGGGCACCGAGCAGCGCATGGCCTGGGCGCTGGGTCTGCACTCGCTGGAGGAGTTGCGCCAGCGGATGGCCTCGCTGGTCAAGCCGGAGATTCCGTCCGGCCCGTTCGACGCGCTGCGCAAGCTGAGCGAGCTGTCGGAGGTGGTGCGGTACCGCCCCAAGACGGTCGATAGCGCGCCGTGCCAGGAGGTGGTGCTGACCGGCGATCAGGTCGATGTGACGCGGCTGCCGGTGCTCACGTGCTGGCCCCACGACGGCGGGCGCTACATCACGCTGCCGATGGTCATCTCGCGCGATCCCGTCCGCCGCTTTCGCAACGTCGGGATGTATCGCATCCAGGTGTACGACAAGACGACCGTCGGCATGCACTGGCAGATCCACAAGGGCGGCGCGGAGCAGCAGCGCGAGGCGCTGCGCCACAACACGGGCCGTATGCCGGTGGCGGTGGCGATCGGCAGCGATCCCGCCTCGATCTACGCAGGCTCAGCGCCGCTGCCGCCCGGCATCGACGAGATTATGTTTGCGGGCTGGCTCAGGCGCGAGCGGGTCGAGATGGTCAAATGCAAGACGATCGACCTTGAGGTGCCCGCCAACGCCGAGATCGTGCTGGAGGGCTACGTCGATCCGAGCGAAAAGCGGCTCGAAGGCCCCTTCGGGGATCATACCGGCTACTACTCGCTGGCCGATCAGTATCCGGTGATGCATATCACGGCGATCACCCGCCGCCGCAAGCCGATCTACGCCACGACGATCGTCGGCTACCCGCCGCAGGAGGATTACTG
Source organism: Herpetosiphonaceae bacterium (assembly GCA_036374795.1). Taxonomy (NCBI): domain Bacteria; kingdom Bacillati; phylum Chloroflexota; class Chloroflexia; order Herpetosiphonales; family Herpetosiphonaceae; species Herpetosiphonaceae bacterium. Next base: position 28,741 of record DASUTC010000332.1, on the reverse strand, counting down.
GCTGGGCAAAGCGACCGAGCGCCTTTTTCTGCCGCTGATGCAGCTTGTGATCCCGGAGCTGGTCGACGTGAATATGCCCGCCGAGGGTGTTTTCCACAACGTCGTGATCGTGTCGATCAAGAAGCGCTTTCCAGGCCAGGCGCGCAAGGTGATGTATGGCCTGTGGGGCCTGATGCTGATGTCGCTCTCCAAGTTCCTGATCGTCGTGGATGAGGATGTGAACGTGCAGGATCTCAACGCCGTGCTGTTCCACGTCGGCTCCAACGTCGATCCGCGCCGCGACACGGTGATCGTCGACGGGCCGCTAGACGCGCTGGATCACTCCGCCGACCATTTTGCCTACGGCGCGAAGATGGGCATCGACGCGACGCGCAAAGATCCGGTGCTGGATCGGTTTCCACGCGAGTGGCCGGAGGACATTCGGATGACGCCAGAGATCGTGGATCTGGTCAGCCGCAAGTGGCGCAGCTACGGCATCGAGCGCTGATCGAGGTGGACGATGGCATCTGAACCGATCACATAAACCTCATGAAAGAACCTAACAAGATGAGTGATTCGCAACCCTCAGGCACGCTCAAGCATCCTGGCGCGCAGCCAGCCCAGCCGCGCGGGCGTCCGGTCGGCGTGATGATTATCGCAGCGCTGTTCGTGCTCTACGTGGTGTTTATGGCGCTCACCGCCGTCGAGGCGTTTCAACTGCTGAGTGCCGCTGGTACGAGCGCTGACGCGCGCTCGAATGCGCAGCTCGCGCTGGCCCTGGCGCTGGCGCAGCTTCCGTTCTACGCGGTGACGGCGATCGGGCTGTGGCGGCTCAAAGAGTGGGGGCGCTACCTTGCGCTGGCCTTTCTGGCGCTCAACGTCGCGCGGTTTGTCGTCGAGGCGCTGCTCGCGCCGGTGCTCGTACCCAGCTTGATGATCGCGCTCAGCCGCAGCGTGATACCGATCACGCTGATGCTGTACCTGCTGCATCCCAGTATTCGTCCGGTCTTTCGCTCAAGATAGTACAGGCCCTCACCCACGGGAGCAGGTGGTGCGTGGTGCTTGGTTCCGGCCCTCACCCCCCGGCCCCCTCTCCCATTGCGATAGGAGAGGGGGAGTGATCGGGAGCATCGCGCCCCTCTCCTACGCAGTGGGAGAGGGGTGCTGAGCGCAGCGAAGCGGGGTGAGGGCCTGCTATTGCTGCTGCCTAACCATGCGCCGAAGCTGCCCAAGAAACGCCTGCGGCGCGACGCCTTTAGAAAACGGCAGCGGCGTTCGCGCGCCGTCCGACAGTGTTACCGCATCGCCGTCGATCAGCAGCCGACTTGCCGCCGCGTAGTAAAACCCGTATGTCGCATGATCGGGGTTGCGCGACAGCAGCAAGAGGTAGCGATCACCGGGGAAGACACCCGGATAGTGTTGTGCGGGATCGATCTCTTTCGTGTTGCGGGCGAAGATCGTTCGTAGCACCAGCGGCTGTTGCGCCTGAATGGTGCCGTCGTCCTTGATCACCTCTTCCACGTTGACCGCAAAATCATGAAAGAGCGTCTCTGCCTCGGCGGGCAGGCGCTGGTCGCTGGCGGTGATCGCGCGCCCCTGCTCGTCGTAGCCGACGAACGATTGCTGCCGAAGCTCCTCGCCGATCGTTCCTACAACGATGATGTCCGCTTTCTCCACTAATTCGCCGAGCGTGTTGGGCGTGGGCATCAGGAAGGCATTGCTGTTGTGATGGGCGGCGGATGCTCCTGATTCTGCCTCTGAGTCTTCGGGCGTCGCAGCCAAGCGTCCGCCGATCAAGCCGAGGATTGCGACGGCGATGAGCAGGAGTACGCGACGCGATCGGGCTATGTTGGAAAGCACAATCATGACTCCTCGATGCACATAATGAGCAATGTGTACGTCTTAATACCAGGCATTCAGATGGCCGATGTCGTGCGCCTGAAGCCGAGTGTATTGATAGCCGCAGCCCGTCTCGTTCATCACCGTGACATCGACGCAGTTGAAGGCTCCGTTCATCCCAAATATATGCCCCGCTTCATGCCGGGCGAGAAAATGCGCGCGGCTCGTTATTTCGATCGAGTAGTAGCTATTAAAATCCACATAGCCTAGATTCGCCCGTCGATCCGTCGTGTTGCAGACACCAGGGCGCAGCACACTATTGGCGTCAAAGCAAGGATCGCCGTTGAAGTAAGGGCGCGCACGTCCTAAGAGTTCCGTGCCAAGGTTTAGCGATTGATAGTAGATGCATGCGCTGCTACAGGGAGCGCCATAGGGAATAAAGGTGGTTGTCAAATCAGTAGCGTTGTAGTCTTCCGCTGTACTACGGATCTCTGCGCTCCAGGCGGTGCCAAGATCGGTAAAATTCGCATTTGATCGATACCATCTGAATGGTACAGAATATTCATGGGCTTGCGCAGAGAGTGTCGTAGAAATGAGACGACAAACGTTGCCATAAATACCAGCACGCTGATGATCAGTGTTGTCCGACGAGGTGTGTGCATGGTAAGGAGCCCTTTCAAGTATAAAACAGAAGCGAGGACGCGATTTCCCATACCGATCAGTGTATGATTACGAGAATGAGCGCTTACTAAGCGGAACCTCCTTTTTGGTCATCAAAATGAGAAGTTTCCAGCAGCGATCGTCACAGCCAAACAGATAACCTGCCCTGAAACAAGACGCATAAACAAGCTGTAAAGTCACGCAGTGCGCTTAAGCGTAGATCGGAACTAAGAGGCAAGAACCAAGCATAACAAGGAACGTTGCTTCCCCTCTCCTACGGCAGCGGGAGCGGGGTGCTGAGCGCAGCGAAGCGGGGTGAGGGCCTGATCCCCTCGCAGCACCACACCGCACAATCGCGTATAATACCCCCGATGCGACAAGGCCCTGCGTTAAACGGATGGCGCGGGGCTTTCGCCTATACGGTGATTGAGATGCCAAAACGAACAGATATATCCACGATCCTGATCCTCGGCGCTGGTCCGATCGTCATCGGTCAGGCGTGCGAGTTCGACTACTCCGGCGTGCAGGCGTGCAAGGCGCTGCGCGAAGAAGACTACCGCGTCGTGCTGGTCAACTCCAACCCCGCGACGATCATGACCGACCCTGAGTTTGCCGACGCGACCTACATCGAGCCGCTGACCGTCGAGAGCGTGCGGCGGATCATCGCCAAGGAGCGTCCCGACGCGGTGTTGCCGACGGTGGGCGGCCAGACCGCGCTCAATCTGGCGGTCGATCTGCATACGGCGGGCGTGCTTCAGGAGTTCGGCTGCGAGCTGATCGGCGCGTCGGTGGAGGCGGTGGAGATTGCCGAGGATCGCCAGCTTTTCAAAGACGCGATGGCCCGCGTGGGATTGCCTGTCGCCAGCAGCGGCACCGCGCACACCGTCGAAGAGGCGCTGGAGATCGTCAAGACCACCGGCTTTCCGTCGATCATCCGGCCCTCGTTCACGCTCGGCGGCACGGGCGGCGGCATCGCCTACAACATCGAGGAGTTTCGCGCGATCGTCGAGAACGGCCTGGATCTCTCGCCGGTGCATCAGGTACTCGTCGAAGAGAGCGTGATCGGCTGGAAAGAGTTCGAGCTAGAGGTCATGCGCGATCGAGCCGACAACGTCGTGATCATCTGCTCGATCGAAAACCTCGACCCGATGGGCGTGCATACCGGCGACAGCATCACGGTCGCGCCCGCGCAGACGCTCACCGACCGAGAGTACCAGCGCTTGCGCAACATGGCCGTGCAGGTCATGAGCGCGGTCGGCGTCGAGACGGGCGGCTCGAACGTCCAGTTTGCGGTCAATCCCCGCGACGGTCGCGCGCTGGTGATCGAGATGAACCCGCGCGTCTCGCGCTCCTCGGCGCTGGCCTCCAAAGCCACGGGCTTTCCGATCGCCAAGATCGCGGCCAAGCTGGCGGTCGGCTACACGCTCGACGAGCTGCCCAACGACATCACGCGCGAGACGCCCGCCTCGTTCGAGCCGACGCTTGATTATGTGGTGGTGAAAGTGCCGCGCTTCGCCTTCGAGAAGTTTCCGGGCGCGCAGCCCAACCTGGGCACGCAGATGAAATCGGTGGGCGAGGCGATGGCGATCGGGCGGACCTTCGCCGAGGCGTGGCAGAAGGCGCTGCGCAGCCTCGAAACCGGTCGCGCGGGCTGGGGCGCCGACGGCAAAGAGACGGTCGACCCGGAGCGGCTGCGCGAGTATCTGATCACGCCGCGTCCTGAGCGGCCCTTCTACGTGCGCTACGCGCTCCAGAGCGGCATGAACGAAAGCCAGATCGCGCGCATCACGGGCTACGATCCGTGGTTCGTGGCGCAGTTCGCCGAGATCTTGAACCTGGAAGGCCGTCTGCGGGCCTTCAACCTCGATACCGTCCCGCCGCAACTGCTGCGCGAGGCCAAGCGTTCGGGCTTTAGCGACGAGCAACTGGCGCATCTGCTGCATGTGGAGCGCGGCGACAGCGGAGGTGCGCGAGCGTCATCCACGATTGCTCCTTCGCTCATCGTTCGTCGGCGGCGCGAGGCGCTGGGCATCGTGCCGACATATCACCGCGTGGACACCTGCGCCGCCGAGTTTCCGGCGCACACGCCCTACCTCTACTCGTCGTATGAAACCGAGAGCGAGGCCGATCCCACCGACCGGCCCAAGGTGATCATCCTGGGCAGCGGGCCGAACCGCATCGGGCAGGGATTGGAGTTCGACTACTGCTGCTGCCATGCGGTCTTTGCGCTGCGCGAGCTGGGCTACGAGACGATCATGATCAACTGCAACCCGGAGACTGTCTCCACCGACTACGACACCGCCGACCGGCTCTACTTCGAGCCGCTGACCCTTGAGGACGTGCTCAACGTGGTCGAGGCGGAGCGCCAGGGCTTCGGCGATCCGCGTGCGCCGTATCCCCCGGTGATCGTCCAGTTCGGCGGGCAGACGCCGCTCAAGCTGGCGCGGGCGCTCGAAGCGGCGGGCGTGCCGATCTGGGGCACGACGCCGGAGTCGATCGATCTGGCCGAGGACCGCGAGCGCTTCGGGGCGCTGCTGCGCGACCATCACATTCCGCAGCCCGCCAACGGCACGGCGACCTCGACTGAGGGTGCGCTCGACGTGGCGCGGCGCATCGGCTACCCGGTGATCGTGCGGCCCTCGTACGTCCTGGGCGGTCGCGGCATGGCGATCGTCTATAACGACGAGGCGCTGACGCGCTACATGCGCGAGGCCGCCGACATCTCGCCCGATCATCCGGTGCTGATCGATCAATTTCTGGAAGACGCCTTCGAGTTCGACGTGGACGCCATCTCGGACGGCGACGATGTGGTTGTGGCGGGCATTATGCATCAGATCGAGCTGGCCGGCATTCACTCCGGCGACTCGGCGGCGGTGCTTCCGGCGGCGCTGATCCCGCAGGCGCATCTCGACACCATGCGGCGCTACACGATCGACCTGGCGCGGGCGCTCAACGTCGTCGGCCTGATGAACATCCAGTTCGCGATGAAGGACGGCATCGTCTACGTCCTGGAGGTCAACCCGCGCGCATCGCGCACTGTGCCCTTCGTCTCCAAGGCGACGGGCAGGCCGTGGGCCAAGGTCGCGGCGCAGGTGATGGCGGGCAGCAAGCTGCGCGACCTGGGCATTACCCACGAGCCGCAGGTGGTGGGCTTCCACGTCAAAGAGGTAGTGCTGCCCTGGACCAAGTTTCCGGGCGTGGATACCAACCTGGGGCCGGAGATGCGCTCGACGGGTGAGGGCATGGGATCGGGCGAAACCTTCGGCGAGGCGTTCGCCAAGGCGCAGCTTGGCTGTAGCCACTTCCTGCCGCTGACCGGATCGGTCTTCCTGAGCGTCAACGACCATGACAAGGCCAGGCTGGTGCCGATCGCGCGCGGCTTTAGCGAGCTTGGCTTTCGTATCGTCGCCACTACCGGCACCGCCGAGTACCTTGAGCAGCAGGGCGTGCATGCCGCGACGGTCTTCAAGGTCAACGAGGGTCGGCCCAACGTGGTCGACCTGATCAAGAACGGCGAGATCGACCTGATCGTCAATACGCCGCTGGGCCGGGCCAGCTTCTTCGACGAGCTGGCGATGCGCCGCGCGGGCGTGCAGTACGGCGTCACCTCGATCACCACGCTTACAGGCGCGGCGGCGGCGGTCGAGGCGATCAAGGCGCTGCGATCGGGAGCCTGGACCGTGCGCTCGCTCCAGGAGTGGCACGCGCGCTAGGGGGCGAAGACCAAAGAACCGGGTGCCATGCGGGCGATCAAAGGGACGAGCACCAAGAACCAGGCACAGATTCTCCCCTCTCCTGCGTTAGTGGGAGAGGGGAAGGCGCGGCAGCGCCGGGGTGAGGGCCTGGAACTCGCAGCAAGTGGAGGAAGCTCCCATGTCTCAGCCGAATGGATCGCAGCCGAGCGCCACCGTTGCCGTCGTGCCGCACGATCCGGCCTGGGCAAGTGCGTTTCGCGCTGCGGCGGAGCCGATCGCCGCAGCGCTTGCGCCTGAGCTGGTCGCGATCCATCACGCGGGCAGCACATCGATCCCTGGCATCAAAGCCAAGCCCACGATCGACATCCTGATCGAGGCGCGGCAGATCGACGCGATCGATGCCCACGATGGCGCGATGAGCGAGCTGGGCTACGCGCCGCGTGGCGAGCTGGGCATCGCGGGGCGGCGCTACTTCACCAAAACCAGCGACATGGCCCGCACGCACAATGTGCATGTCTTTCAGACGGGCCATCCCGAGATCGAGCGCATGCTCAACCTGCGCGATTATCTGCGCGCCCATCCCGACGCGGCGGAGGCGTACAGCCGCTTGAAAGAGCAGCTAGCCCGTCAGTTTCCCGGCGACATCGAGAGCTATACCCTGGGCAAAAGCGAGTTCATCGAGGCGATCGTCGTCAAAGCGCGGGCCTGGCGCGAGGAGCGCACCTACAGCAGTTTGTAGCCAGATCAGCCCGCGATACTCTATAATTGCCAACTCCTAGCTAACGGAAAGGCATCGAGAGCATGGACCTGTTCGATATTCTTGCCTGTCCCACGTGCAAAGTCGCCGTGGCGCGTCAGGAAGAAACGCTGGTCTGTCCGCAGTGCCAGCGCGCCTATCCGATCGTCGGCGGCGTTCCGGTGATGCTGCCCGACGCTAGCATTCCCGAAACGCAGTATCAGCACGAGCTGGACATTCGCCAGGGCTACGATCCGTGGCTGCACCGCGTTGTCTTGCAATCGCTGCCCGCCAGCGCGATCATCCTCGATATGGGATCGGGCAACATGGCGCTCAACCTGCCCAACGTGATCCGCATGGACGTGACGCTGACGCCATACGTCGATGTGGTCGGCGATACGCACGCGCTGCCGTTTCTGCCGGAGAGCTTCGATTTTATCTTCTCGCTGGCGGTGATCGAGCATCTGCGCCAGCCGTTCGTGGCCGCGCAGGAGATGTACGATGCGCTGCGCAACGGCGGCTATGTCTATGGCGAGTGCAACTTTGTCTTTGCCTATCACGGCTATCCGCACCACTACTTCAACGCCACGCAGCAGGGCATGGAGCAGGTCTTTACGCCGTTCACCAGGCTGCGATCGGGCGTCGCGCCATACCAGATGCCGTCGTTCGCCGTGCGCTCGCTGCTCGAAAGCTATCGCCGCGATCTCGGCACCGAGGGCCAGCCCGACGTGCGCGAGCTGCACGTGCTGATCGATCGCATCCTCGATCTGCCGCTGAGCACCTACGATCGCCGCTTCTCCGAGTCTGCCGCGCTGTACACTGCCGCCGGAACCTTTTTCTTCGGCGTTAAGTCGCCGCACGGCACGTCGGATGTGATCCCGGAGGTGGTGCAGGCGGCCTGGCGGAGCACGCCCGCGCTTCAGCGTCAGTATCCGGCGCTCTTGAATCTTGGCACCGCGCGCAACATCATGCAGTGGGCCAAAACCGGCGGGCGGCAGCAGGACGCGGCGATCGAGCGCTATTTTGCCGAGCTACGCCCGTTCCAGAAGCATGCAGACATGGGCGCTGCCCAGGACCATCACCTGCCAGCCGAGGTGGTCGAGCCGGATTTTAGCCACATTCCCGACCGGGAGCGCGAGCAGCGCCTCAAAGAGCAGGGTGCTCAGCACCCGATTGCCGCGCTCCAGGCGACGATCGCCCGCAAAGACGAGCATATTCGGTACCTGGAAGGCTTGATCGAGCAGATCCAGTCGGGCCGGATCATGCGAGCGCTGCGGCTGATCCGGCAGGTGTACGACACTCGCCGCGTCAATAAACAGCTTTGACAAGGAGTAACCTATGGATCTCCAGCAGGCACGCGAATCGCTCGCGCCCGTGTGGGCGCGCTCGTGGACGCTGCACGCGCAGCGCGGGGAGGGCGCGTACCTCTTCGACACCGGCGGGCGGCGCTACCTCGACTTCACCTGCGGCATCGGCGTCACCAACACCGGCCACTGCCATCCCGCGATCGTCGCGGCGGCGCAGGCGCAGACCGCCCAACTGATTCACGGACAGGCCAACATCGTCTATCACCAGCCGATGCTGCGGCTGGTCGCGGCGCTCAAGGAGGTCATGCCGCCCACGCTCGACACGTTCTTCTTCTCCAACAGCGGCGCGGAGGCGGTCGAGGCGTCGGTGAAGCTGGCGCGGCAGGCGACCAGGCGCACGAATGTCGTGGTGTTCACGGGCTCGTTTCATGGCCGCACGGTCGGCGCGATGTCGCTGACCACCTCCAAGACGGCTTATCGCGCGGGCTACCAGCCACTCATGCCGGGTGTGTTCGTCGCGCCCTACCCCTACAGCTACCACTACGGCTGGAGCGAGGCAGAGACGGTGCGGTTTTGCCTGCGCGAGCTTGAGCATCTGCTGCACACGCAGACCGCGCCCGAAGAAACCGCCGCGCTGCTGATCGAGCCGGTGCTGGGCGAGGGCGGCTACGTTCCCGCGCCCGCCGCGTTTATCCAGGGCTTGCGCGCCATTGCCGATCGCCACGGCATGCTGCTGATCGCCGACGAGGTGCAGACCGGCTTTGGACGGACCGGCAGCTTCTGGGCGATGGAGCAGATGGGCGTCGAGCCGGACGTGCTGGTGATGGCGAAGGGCCTGGCGTCGGGCTTTCCGCTGTCGGGGATCGCCGCGCGGCGCGAGCTGATGGCACAGTGGCCGCCCAACTCGCACGGCGGCACCTACGGCGGTAACGCGGTGGCGTGCGCCGCTGCCGAGGCGACGATCCGCGTGCTGCGCGATGAGGGCCTGGTCGCCAACGCTGCCGCGCGCGGCCAATACCTGCGGGCCGGGCTGCAAGCGCTGCAAGCGCGCTATCCCGTCATCGGCGATGTGCGCGGCCTGGGCGCGATGATCGCGATCGAGTGTACCGACGCGGCGGGACAGCCCGACGGCGCGACGGCGAAGGCGCTGACACAGGCGTGCTTCGCGGATGGCCTGCTGCTGCTGACCTGCGGCGCGTACGGGCAGGTGGTGCGCTGGATTCCGCCGCTGATCGTCTCTGACGAGCAGATCGACGAGGCGCTGCGCATCTTTGGCCGGGCGCTCGAACGCATCGCCGATCGCGCGACTGCCGCCGTGGCTTAAGGGTCCGCGTCGCGCCCAGGGGGCCGCGACCCTACGATCGGCATTATTTTGTAGAGGACCATCATGCACGCTCCACACGCGCCATCGATCCGCCTGACAACCGAGATTCCCGGCCCGCAAAGCCGCGCGCTGCACGAGCGTCGGATGCAGGCGGTGCCCGGCGGCCTGGGCAACGCCACGCAGGTCGGCATTGCCCGCGCGCATGGCGCGATCGTCGAGGATCTGGACGGCAACCTGCTGCTCGATTTTATCGGCGGCATCGGCGTGCTCGCCACGGGCCACACGCCCGCCGCGATCGTCGCCGCCGTGCAGCAGCAGGCTGCCGAGCTGATCCATCTGTCGGCGCTGGTGGGAACCTACGAGCCGTACATTGCGCTGGCCGAGCGACTCAACGCGCTGGCGCCGATCGGCGGGCCGAACAAAACGCTGCTCGCCAACTCCGGCGCGGAGTCGGTCGAGAACGCGATCAAGATCGCCCGCGCCGCCACGGGGCGCGCCGCGATCATCGCCTTCGAGGGCGCGTACCACGGTCGCACGCTCGCCACGCTTTCGCTGACCTCGAAGTATGGCCTGTTCAAAAAGCAGTTCGGGCCGTTCCTGCCGGAGGTCTATCGTGCGCCGTTTCCGTACGTCTATCGGCTGGGCGGCGACGAGGCGCTGGCGGTGGAGAATACCTGGCGGGCCTTCGAGCGCGTGCTGGTGGCGCACGTCGATCCTGGGGATGTCGCCGCGATCATCATCGAGCCGGTGCAGGGCGAGGGCGGCTTTCTGCCGGTGCCCGCCGAGTTTATGCGCCGCCTCCGCGCGGTCTGCGATCGGCATGGGATCGTGCTGATCGCCGATGAGGTCCAGTGTGGCATGGGGCGCACCGGCACGCTCTTCGCGATCGAGCAGATGGGCGTCGAGCCCGACCTGCTGGTGTCGGCCAAGTCGCTGGCGGCGGGCCTGCCCCTCAGCGCCGTCACCGGACGCGCCCGCCTGATGGACGCGCCGCATCTCGGCGGGATCGGCGGAACGTATGGCGGCAATCCGCTGGCCTGTGTCGCCGCGCTGGAGGTGCTGCGGCAGATCGAGCAGGAGAATCTGTGCCAGCGCGCCCACGTGATCGGCGGCATGATCCGCGATCGAGCGGCGCACTGGCAGCGCGATCTGGAGCTGGTGGGCGATGTGCGCGGCCTGGGCGCGATGATCGCGATCGAGCTGGTGCGCGACCGCGCCACGCAGGAGCCTGCCGTCGAGGAGACGCTGGCGGTCGTCAGGCGTTGCGTCGAGCGCGGCCTGTTGGTGATGCGCGCCGGGCTGTACTCCAACTGCATCCGGCTGCTCCCGCCGCTGGTCATCGGCGACGAGCAGCTCCACGAGGGTCTGGATGTGCTCGGCGACGCGCTGGCCTCCGTGGCAGAGACACATGAATAATCGATGACAATCAGGCTGGAATCGTGAGCAACACGTTGACAATCGATCGCGCAGGCTTTATCCTATTGTTGACCAATATTGGTGATCCACTGCTCGCCATTGTGTTCTATCGGCCCCCACATGTTTGATATTGCCGGTCACATCGATCGCGCTGCCGTGAACAGAACATGAAAGGAACACCCCCAATGCTCACATTCCGCGCTATTAAGCTCCTCCTTGTCCTGACGATTCTCGTGTCCGGCCTGGCCGTTCCGCTGTCTACCACCAGCGCTGCCACCGGCACGCAGCCCTACGTCGGCCTGCGCAAGCAGACCACCGCCGCCGATTTTGCCGGTAGCAGGCTGGTGGGCGTCGAGATCCAGAGCCGCGACGGCGCTGCCGACATCAACCTCGCGGCAAGCGGCCTGGCGTTCGGCGATAACAAGAAGCTCTACGGTGCCAAGAAGAGCTACTGGTACGGCTCGCTGGAGTCGCCCGTGTACGACGCGGCGCAGCCCTTCGATACGGCGATTGCCTCGTGGAACGCACTGACGCCGCTGGGCACCTGGGTGCAGGTGGAGCTGCGCGTCTTCCGGCCCGGCGACGCGCACTGGACCAAGTACTACAACATGGGCATCTGGGCCTCCGGCACCGAGACGATCCAGCGGCACAGCGTCAACGCGCAGGGCGATACCGACGGCTATGTCGCCACCGATACGCTCTTTCTGCGCGGCGCTCCGGCCTACACGCGCTATCAGTATCGCGTCACGCTCTTCACTACCGATCTGCGCGCGTCGCCCAGCGTCCGCCTGATCTCGGTGATGACCTCCGACTCGTACAAAGAGGCGGCGGGCCTTGATATTGCCTCAGATCGCGAGGCGTGGGGCCAGGATCTCAACGTGCCGATGCGCTCGCAGATGATCTACAAGGGCGGTGGCCCGGTCTGGTGCTCGCCCACATCGACCTCGATGGTGCTGGCCTACTGGGGCTACAGCGTGCCCGTGCCGGAGGCTGCCGCCGCAACCTACGACTATGTGTATGAGGGCAACGGCAACTGGCCGTTCAACACCGCCTGGGCGGGCACCTTCGGCCTTGAGGCGTATGTCACGCGCATGAGCTCGATGTCGCAGATGGAGGAGTGGATCAGCGCGGGCGTGCCTGTGATCATGAGCTATGCCTTCGCCGAGGGCGAGCTGCCGGGAGCGCCGATCTCGTCGACCGACGGCCATATCATGGTGGTGCGCGGCTTCGACGCTCAGGGCAATGTGATCACCAACGATCCTGCCGCCGCATCAGACGATGCGGTGCGGATCGTGTACGATCGGGCGACGCTGGAGCGGCTGTGGCTGACGCACTCCGGCGGCACGGTCTATCTGATCTACCCCAAGGGCCACCCGATCCCGACCGACAAGTCCAACGGTAGCTGGTAAGAGTCATCGGCACAAACGGCGCGCGGCGGAGATCAACGATCTCCGCCGCGTGGCTTAATCACCCAATGTTTCGTTGTACGCCCTCATCCGACCGTCAGGCTATCCGACGACATGCTCCAGCCGCGCTGCTGGAGGAAGGCTGCCATCGCTTCGGCATCGCATGTGATCGCCCAGCCGCCCTGCGGATCGGCGAAGTTGTCCACGACGGCGTTTGCGATCGTCTGACTCTGCCCGGCGGCGGCGAATAGCTCGCCCACGTGCGCGAATGTCGGCGCTAGCGTCTCGTTGGTCCACGCGGTCGCCGCGCCGAGATACTCCCACACGCGCTGTTCGACCTCGCGGCAGAATGCCTCGTCATAGCTGGCGCGCTGCAGAATCGCATCGCCGAGCATCCAGGCCGCATGTGAGGCCGCGTTCGCGCCCTGCGCGATGCATGGATCGTTGAGCGCGTGCGCGTCGCCGAGCGCCACCACCCATTTACCGTTGGGCAACTGTGCGTAGCCGCGCCGCACAACCGGCGTGATCGCGCCTTGAATCAGATCGAGCGGTCGCGTCAGGCCGAACTCCGCAGGGTTGATCCGCTCGTAGATCGGCGGCGCGTGGACGCGAATCAGATCGAGCAGGGTGGCCTCGAAGTGCTGCGGATCGTCCGCGTAGGACATCTGCGTGAGAACGTCGAAGGCTCCGCCCGGAATTGCCTCGCAGAAAAGCGCGCTCTGCCGCCCCTCGAACGAGTAGAAAGGAATGGCCGAGATCTCGCCCTGTCCTGGGACGATCGCATAGGTGACGCCCAGCGGATCGGGATAGCTGACGCCGCGAAATAGCCCGCCGAATAGATGGCGCTGCGGCGCGCTGAACGGCGAGTATTCTTCGATACGCGGGAAAAGATCGGTCAGGCTGCCGCGTCCCGTCGCAACCACCACCAGATCGTGCTCCTCTGAAAGCCGCTCAAGATCGGCGGGCTCCAGCGTGCCGTACTCCACCTGACCACCCCGCCCGACGAAGTCCTGGAGCAGCGTCGCGTGATAGATCCGCATGTCCACCACCGCCGCAGGCTGCGAGAGATGACCGCAGAAGGTGAGCGGTTGCTCGCCGACGATATTGACATAAAAGCAAAAGACGCCGAAATCGGGCAGGTCCCAATGGTTAACGCCCAGCGCCCGCTCGCGCTCGCGTGTCGGGCCGAAGCGCGTGACGACGCTCGATAGCCATCCGGCAAGATGCTGTTCTGGCGTGCGCTCAGCGTAGAGCGTTACCCGCACGCGCTGCTGCTGAAGTAACAGGCCGAGGTGGAGTCCGGCGATTCCTGCTCCGACGATTCCAATCTGTTTCACGGCTACTTCCTTATCTGTTGGAGGGATGACGACTGGGTGTATACGCGCGGAAACAGGATCTTCCGGGTGCAAGGCCATACGTTCGAGCGAGGCGATGGTATGGCCGACGCGGGCACCTGGTCGATCCTGAACAGCAGCGTACTGCGAGTCCGCCTGCAAACGTACATCGGACAATCGATGAGCTCAATAGTGCTCAAGCACCAGGAGCAGATCGGCATATGGCAGTGGATAAGCATGATCACGTGCTGCGCGCGCTGCTTGCTACAGCTTGTGGTAGGCGGCGCGTGTCGGCACTGAACTGATGGTAAAATAATATCTGAGGCCAACCATGGAACAAGGAGTCGTACATGCTACGCTGGACGACTGGATTGCACGCGAGGCGATCCCGTTTTCTGTCGATGCGCCCGCAACGCTCGATGCTGTAGTCGATACGATGATCGCCGCACTGGGCGATGCGGTGGAGCTGCTTGGCTTTGGAGAGGCGCTCCACGGCAGCGAGGAGACGCTCATCCTGCGCAATCGCCTGTTCGAGCGCCTGGTTGCGGCGCATGGCTACAGCGCTATCGCCATCGAGAGCAGCTTCCCCAGCGCGCAGATCGTGAACGAGTACATCGCCGGTCGCGGCCCCGCATCCTATGACGAGGTGCAGGATGCCGGATTTGCGCACGGCTTTGGCCGGCTTGAGGCGAACCGCGAGCTGGTTGAGTGGATGCGGTGCTACAATGCCGATCCTTCGCACCCGGTCAAAATCCGGTTCTATGGCTTCGATATGCCGGGCCTCGCCGGAGGACTTGCCAGCCCCAGGCGGGTGCTCGAATTCGCTCTGGAGTATCTCTCGTCCATCGACAGCAGCAGCGTGCAGGAGCGTCGCCAGCGGATGACCTCGCTGCTTGGACACGACTCACCGTGGGAGAACCCGGCAGCCTTGATCGATCCGGCACAGGCGATTGGTCTTTCGCCCGACGCAGCCGCGCTGCGCATCGAGACGGAGGATCTGATTACGGAGCTGCGGACACGTCGCCCGGAGCTGGTCGCCAGGAGCGGCCAGGAGCGCTATGCCGAGGCGCTGCACCATGCCTTAGCCGCCCGGCAATTGCTGAGCTACCACGCGGCGGTAGCGCGACCATCCAGCTATGCCGAGCTGCTCGGTAGGCGCGATCTGATCATGGCCGACAATCTTGCGTATATCGTGGCGCGCGAGCATGGCCGAGGGAAGGTGCTGGCCTTCGCGCACAATGCTCATTTGCAGCGTGGGAAGGCAAACGTGCGGATCGGCGCTGAAGTACCCGCATGGTGGGTGGCGGGATCGCATCTCAACGAGATGTTGGGATCGCGCTATGCCGTCATCGGCTCGGCGGTAGGCGTTTCGGAAGCCAATGGCATTGGACCGCCCGAAGCTGGCACGCTTGAGGCACGGCTCACGGCATCGCCAGGAGCAGCCCGATTTATTCCGACGCATAGGGGCGAGGGGTTGCCGGGCGCAGAGATCGCCGCGCTGCCGACGCGCTCCGCTAGCACGAAGAACCCGACCTACGTCGCGCTAACGCCGCAAAGCGTTACCGACTTCGATTGGCTGGCTGTCTTGAACACAACGGGCTACAATCGCGGCGGGCGGCCACTGTAACAGCGGGACGCCAGCCCCTTGCCGTAGCGTTGTAAACGGCCAGCGCGCACCAGCCTGTCGCATACGGTGCTGCGCTCGACTGTCTAGATCGCTGTGCCGATTGAGCGATAGGCTGGATTGGGCCAGACCAGCAGCGCCGCGTCGTCGCCTAGCGCGGCGTCGTGGAGGTAGCCGCGCAGGATGCCGCGCACCTCGAAGCCGTTGCGAAGCTGCACGCTGAGCGTTGGATCGAAGATCTCGCCTGCCACCACCCGCGCCACATACGCATCGACCGCCATTCGATCGCGGTAGTGGCGAAAGCCGGGCAGCATGCCGCCGATAATCTGTCCGCGCAGGTTGAGCCGCTGCACCAGGCCGTGCCGCGCCGCGTAGAGCCGCCGCGCAATGCCCTGCCCGCGATACTCCGGCAGCACGCTGATGTCCGCGCCGTAGAGCCACGGACCCTGCGGATCGTGGGTGGTGAAGAAGCCCCCGGCGATGATCTCGTCAAAGGTGTGATCGGGCTGCGCGAAGTCGTAGGCCACGCGCAATGTCGCCGTCATCCCGACGGGACGGTCGCCGTCGAGCGCGACAAACTGGCCCGCCGGAAAGATGCGCAGGTGCGACTCGATATGCTCGCGGCGCAGCCAGTGCGCCGGATCGAGCGTGGGATAGACCGCCTGCTGGAGCGCTTCCAGCGCGGCGGCGTGCTCAGGCCGGGTCGGCGCAATCGTGATCAGCGGCTTGTCCTCCTGTGGGTGCAGACCGGCCTTCATTCTACAAACGAACCGCCGCCAGCGTCAACGTGTGCAACACAAAGGTCCGGCCACTCTGGCCGGACCTGTCTGTGCAGATTCGAGCTGGGAGCTACTTCGCGAGCTGTCCGCGCAGCGCGCCAGCCGGGAATTCGGCGTTGTGGACGTTGACGTAGTACAGCTCAGGATTCATGATGATCGCCAGGATCAGATCGCGATCGACGGTAGCACAGCCGCTGGAGACGCCGCTCGTCGGCGCTGCAAGAGGCACGACGACCGGGCCGGCGACATCCGCCCCGCCGACATGGATATGCGCCGCACGCGCCGGAGCAATACCGGTAACAGTCAGCTCATAGCAGATCTCTCCCTGGCCGGGATTGAGCGTGAGCGTTGCCGTTCCGCTGCCGTCAGGATCGCCCGGCCCCGGCACCTCAGCCGCGCCGGTCAGCGTTGTCGAAAAAGGCCGTCCGCCGTCATCGGCCAGCACGCTGCCAAAGAGCATCAGCGCGAACGCAGCCGCCAGCACAAACCACATCTTCGCAACCTTCCGCATGGGAACCTCCTCGTACCGCACAATTCATCCGACGAGCACACAAGCAGCGTGGATCTGCTCTTACTCTTCTCATACGAAGCAAACAGTGTAGATGAATCTATCGTATCCGTTTCCAGCCCGGATCGTTGCACAACCCATCGCCGCCGATACGTGGGACCAACGGATCGCGTCGAGGCTGCGAATCGAGGTTGACATCCTTAACAAAGCTGTGGTACAGTGTCGCCAAGCTAAAAGCTGGATGTTTAACGATATGAACAAGTTCGCGCACAGCTCGATTATTATTCTAGTCCTTCTAGTCCTGGTCCTGATTACCAAGGACAATTTAGCGTGCGGAAGGCACTAGCGCGAACAGAACCAAGGCAACGTTCAAACCCTTCCGCAGAGCGCGGAAGGGTTTTTTAGTACCCGGCAGGCAATGTCGCACCGCCGATAACAGAACCAGAGTCGCACCAACAGCCGCACTCCTCTGCGCCTGTTGTCCACAATGCCGCGGACGGCTCTTCCCAAACACCCGCGCCACGACGGCGCACCGACCACAGCGCTGATGCTTTGATGTCGATCGTTCAGCAGCCTGCACCTGAGGCATGGCTTTGGCTGGCGCTATCAATCGCCCTTTGACCCACGGCAGGCCGCCGGGGGAGGAACTATGCGGTCGGACACGATCAAACGCGGCTTTGAGCGCGCCCCTCATCGCTCACTCTTACGCGCAACCGGCGCAATCCGCGACGAGCAGGATTTTGGCAAGCCGTTTATTGCGGTCTGTAACTCGTACATCGATATTATTCCGGGGCATGTGCATCTGCAAGAGTTCGGGCGCATCGTCAAGGAGGCGATCCGCGCGGCGGGCGGCGTGCCGTTCGAGTTCAACACGATCGGCGTGGACGACGGCATCGTGATGGGCCATGAGGGCATGCGCTACTCGCTGCCGTCGCGCGAGCTGATCGCCGACTCGGTCGAGACGGTGGTCGCAGCGCACTGCTTCGACGGCCTGATCTGCATTCCCAACTGCGACAAGATCGTGCCCGGCATGCTGATGGGCGCGGCTCGCGTCAACATCCCGACGATCTTCGTGTCGGGCGGGCCGATGAAAGCGGGTGTCGACTCGACCGGCCAGAAGGTCGATCTGATCAGTGTCTTCGAGGGCGTGGGCGCGTATGCCAGCGGCAAGATCGACGACCAGCGGCTGCTCGATCTGGAGCGCAACGGCTGCCCCACCTGCGGCTCGTGCTCCGGCATGTTCACCGCCAACAGCATGAACTGCCTGTGCGAGGCGCTCGGCGTGGCGCTGCCCGGCAACGGCACGATCCTCGCGGTCAGCCCTGAGCGTCGCGATCTGGCGCAGCGCGCGGCGCGGCAACTGATGGAGCTGATCAAGGCGCAGATCACCTTTCGCGCGATCGTCACGCCTGCGGCGATCGATAACGCGGTGGCGCTGGATGTGGCGATGGGCGGCAGCACCAACACGGTGCTGCATGTGCTGGCGCTGGCCCGTGAGGCCGACGTAGACTATCCCGTGGCGCGCTTCAACGAGGTAGCCGAGCGCGTGCCGCATCTGGCGAAGGTCAGCCCCGCGTGGGACGGCGATCGGCAGTGGCATATCGAGGATGTACACCTGGCGGGCGGTATTCCCGCGATCTTGAAAGAGCTTGCGCACAAGCCCGACGCGCTGGCGCTTGACGCGCTGACGGTTACGGGCCGCACGCTGGGCGAGAACCTCGAAGTCGCGCGCAACGCCAACCCCGAATGTATCCGCCCGATCGAGCAGCCGCACTCGGCGCGCGGCGGCCTGTGCGTGCTCTTCGGCAATCTCGCGCCTGCGGGAGCGGTGGTCAAGGTCGGCGCGGTCGATCAGCATCAGATGACCTTTCGCGGCCCCGCGCGCTGCTTCGACAGCGAAGAGATTGCCACCAACGCCGCGATCAACGGCGGTATTCAGCCCGGCGACGTGGTGATCGTGCGCTACGAGGGGCCGCGCGGCGGTCCCGGCATGCGCGAGATGCTGGCGCTGACCAGCATGATCAAGGGCATGCCCGCGCTCAGCTCGACGGTCGCGCTGATCACCGATGGCCGCTTTTCGGGCGGCACGCGCGGCCTGTGCATCGGGCATGCCTCCCCTGAAGCTGCCGAGGGCGGCCCGCTGGCGCTGCTGCGCGACGGCGACATGATCACGATCGACCTGCCCGCGCGCTCAATGATCGTCGAGCTAGGCGACGATGAGCTGGCGGCACGGCGAGCGGACTGGCAGGCTCCCGCGCGCAAGTACGCCCGTGGCTGGCTGGCCCGCTACACCCAGATGGTGACGAACGCAAGCAATGGCGCTGTGTTGGAGGTCTGAAGAACTAAGAGAAAACAGAGAACAACGGAGTTCTCCGAATCTGTTCTTTGTGCATTCCCAATGTTCTTTGTTCTCTGTTCTTAGGAGCAATACCATGTCAGAAACACGAACCGGCGCCCAGATTATGTGCGAGGCGCTCATCCGCGAGGGTGTGGAGATTATGTTCGGCTATCCCGGCGGCGCGATTATGCCCTTCTATCATGCGCTGCCGGAGTATCCCGAACTGAAGCACGTGCTGGTGCGGCATGAGCAGGCGGCGGGCCATGCCGCCGAGGGCTACGCCCGCGCATCGGGTAAGGTCGGCGTGTGCGTGGCGACCAGCGGCCCCGGCGCGACCAATCTGGTGACGGCGCTGGCCGATGCGATGATGGACAGCGTGCCGATCGTGGCGATCACCGGCCAGGTGGCCGCGCAGTTCATCGGCAAGGATGCCTTTCAGGAGACTGATGTCACCGGCATTACGCAGCCGATCACCAAGCATAACTACCTCGTCACCGAGATCGACGATCTGGCGGCGGTCTTCAAAGAGGCGTTTCATATCGCGCGGACGGGGCGGCCCGGCCCGGTGCTGATCGATGTGGCGAAGAACGCGCAGCAGGCCCGCACCACGCCGCGCTGGCCCGAAAGCGTCTCGCTGCCCGGCTACAGGCCGACCTACGAGGGCAATCGCCGCCAGGTTCGCGAGGCGATCAAGCTGATCGGCGCGGCGCAGAAGCCGCTGATCCTGGCCGGACGCGGCGTGCAACTCTCAGGCGCGTTCGCCGAGCTGCGCGAGCTGGCCGAGCGCACGGGCATGCCGGTGATCACGACGCTGCTCGGCATCGGCTGTTTCCCCGAAGATCATCCGCTGGCGCTGGGCATGCCCGGTATGCACGGCTGGGTCCACAACAATCGCGCGATTCAGGAGTGCGATCTGATCCTCAACATCGGCAGCCGCTTCGACGACCGCGTCACCGGCAAGACCTCGTCGTTCGCGCCGCACGCCAAGATCATCCACATCGACATCGATCCTTCGGAGATTGGCAAGAATATTCGTGCAGATGTGCCGATCGTGGGCGACGCGCAACTGGTGCTGCGGACGATGCTCGAAGAGCTGCCGCCGCGCGAGTGTACCGCCTGGGTCCGCCATATCCATGCGATCCGCGACGAGCACCTGCACCGGCAGCAGTACCACCGCCCCGATACGCAGATGTTCATGCCGCACGATGTCTTCGCCACCTTTACCGAGATCGTCAACCAGCGCGGCGCGTACCGCGTCTGCACCGACGTGGGCCAGCATCAGATGTGGGCGGCGCAGTTGATCGACTGGCTCCATCCGCACACGCAGATCACGAGCGGCGGCCTCGGCACGATGGGCTTTGCGCTTCCGGCGGCGATCGGCGCGCAGATGGCGCAGCCCGGCGAGACGGTCTGGGTTATCGCCGGAGACGGCGGCTTCCAGATGAATATGCAGGAGTTGGCGACGGTGGTGCAGGAGGGCCTGCCGGTCAAGATTGCGATCATCAACAACGGCTACCTCGGCATGGTGCGCCAGTGGCAGGAGCTGTTCCACGATCGGCGCTACTCGGCCACGCCGATGTGGAGCCCCGACTTCATCAAAGTTGCCGAGGCGTACGGCATTCCCGGCGTGCGCGTCACGCACCAGTCGCAGGTCGCCGACGCGATCAACGCGGCCTACGATACGCCCGGCCCGCTGCTGATCGAGTTCCAGGTCGAGCGCGAGGTCAACGTGTATCCGATGGTCGCTCCCGGCGCGTCGATCGGCGAGATGATCACCGAGTCGCCGATGGTTGAGGTGTAGGGCCGCGCATCGCGAAGGCCGGGGGTGTGTGAGTGTCCCCCGCCAGTTCTTCTCCTCTCCACACGGGGTGGCAGGAAGAACAAAGAATAGAGAACACAGGGCCGGGCACGGAGCACCAAGAACCAAGAACCAAGAACCGAGAAACTGACCTTTGGCTCTTGGTTCACTCAGGAGCAGCTATGAAACATACACTTGTCGCACTGATGCAAGATCATCCCGGCGTTCTGAACCGGGTGGCAAGTCTCTTCCGGCGGCGCGGCTTCAACATCGAGAGCCTGACCGTCGGCCATACCGAAACGTCCGGCGTCTCGCGCATGACGATCGTCGTGGACGGCAGCCAGACCAGCGTGGAGCAGGTGATCAAGCAGCTCTACCGCCTGATCGAGGTGCTCAAGGTCAGCGATGTCACCGCCGACCCGAATGTCGCCCGCGAGCTGGTGCTGCTCAAGGTCCACGCGCCGCCCAGCCGTCGCGCCGAGCTGAACAGCCTGGCCGATGTCTTCGGCGCCAAGATCGTCGATGTCGCGCACGACTCGCTGATCTTCGAGCTGAGCGCCGGAGCGGACAAAGTGGAGTCGTTCATCGAGCTGGTGCGTCCGTTCGGCATCCGTGAGATGGTCCGCACCGGGCGGGTGGCGATGGTGCGGGGCGGCGGCGCGCATGGCGCTGAGGCGTACGTTCGGGCGGCGTAGGGGACGAAGGAACAAAGGAACAAGAGAACAAGAGAACAAAGGGGAGAACCGAGAACCGAGAACCAAAGCTCCCCCTCGCCTGCCGCAGCGGGAGAGGGCGGGCGCCCTCTGGGCCCGGTGAGGGCCTCACCTCGAAACTTGAAACTCGATAAGGAGTACAGCGATGAACGCCAATACAAAGACGAACGACGATCGCAAACAGCCGACCACCACGAGCACGACGCGCCGCGACGACGATCAGTTTTGGACCGATTGGTGGCGCGAGTACGCCGAGACGTGGAAGTAAGCGCATCGCGCACAGCGGGGCGGTGAGCATCCGCCGATCGTTTCCTCCACGCTGAGGCTAGAAAAAGGAGCCAGTCATGGCAAAAATGTATTACGACAACGACGCCGATCTCGGCCTGATCAAGGATACGCCGATCGCGATCATCGGCTTCGGCAGCCAGGGCCATGCCCACGCGCTGAATCTCCGCGACAACGGCTGCAATGTGCGCGTCGGACTCTACAGCGGCTCGAAAAGCTGGGCCAAGGCGGAGGCCGCCGGTCTGCGCGTGCGGAGCGTCGACGAGGCGACGGCAGAGGCGGAGATTATTATGATCCTGACGCCGGACATCGGCCAGGCGCAGATCTACCGCGACTCGATCGCGCCGCATCTGACCACGGGCAAGCTGCTGATGTTCGCGCACGGCTTTGCGATCCGCTACGGCCAGATCCAGCCGCCCGCCGATGTGGATGTGGCGATGGTCGCGCCGAAAGCGCCGGGGCATCGCGTGCGCGAGGTCTTCGAGCACGGCGGC
Organism: Herpetosiphonaceae bacterium; assembly: GCA_036374795.1. Lineage (NCBI taxonomy): Bacteria > Bacillati > Chloroflexota > Chloroflexia > Herpetosiphonales > Herpetosiphonaceae > Herpetosiphonaceae bacterium. The sequence goes on along the minus strand of DASUTC010000332.1, from coordinate 6,506 downwards.
GGCACGCCGGCGCTGGTCGCGGTGCAGCAGGATGCGTCGGGGCAGGCGCGCGAAAAGGCGCTGGCCTACGCCAAGGGCCTGGGCTGCACGCGGGCCGGGGTGATCGAGACGACGTTTACCGAGGAAACCGAAACCGATCTCTTCGGCGAGCAGGCGGTGCTCTGCGGCGGCGTGTCGGCGCTGGTCAAAGCCGGATTCGAGACGCTGGTCGAGGCGGGCTACCAGCCTGAGGTCGCGTACTTCGAGTGCATGCACGAGCTGAAGCTGATCGTCGATCTCTTCTACCAGGGCGGCCTCAACTACATGCGCTACTCGGTCAGCGATACCGCAGAGTACGGCGACTACCACGCGGGGCCGCGTATCGTCACGGAGCAGACTAAGGCGGCGATGCGCGAGCTGCTGGCCGATATTCAGAGCGGCGCGTTCGCCGAGGAGTGGATCGAGGAAAACTACCAGGGCCGTGCCAACTTCAACCGCATGCGCGCCGCCGATGGCGACCACCCGATCGAGCGAGTTGGGCGCGAGCTGCGCCGGATGATGCCGTTCGTCAATCCGAAAGAGGTCACGCCCGGCGCTGGTGGGGCGTAGCGGAGAACAAAGAACAGAGAACAAAGAGCAAAGGATATGGATTCGAGGGCTGTATTGTGGCGAAGAATTACACCTATCGCAACTTGATCGTGTGGCAGCGGGCGCAACAACTGGCCTTTCAGATCATCCAGCTTGTGCAGCAAGTTCCCCAAAGCTGGGCAAATGCTGTAGTGGTACGGCAGATCGTTAGCTCAGCCACATCGATCGGCGCGAACATCGCTGAAGGCCACGGACGGTATGTACCTGGGGCATACCGCAACTATCTTTCGATCGCGCGTGGCTCAACGGCGGAAACCGACAGTTGGCTCGATCTGCTGCGGCGATCAGGTTGGATAACAGCCGAAGAGGAAGCTGCACTGCATGCTGAATGTTTGGAGATTATGGCGATCTTGACCAGCAAAATGCTTGATCTGGATCGTATAAAGCGTGAGTCCGACACCCAGGTGCGAGAAGAGCTCGTGCCTTATGCGGCTCCTGGCGTAGACGATCAGCCGATCTTCCCATTTATGGATGCGGATTATCAGGTCGAGCCATGAACGTTGTGTTGTTCGTCGTTCTCCTTTGTTCTTTGTTCCGTTGTTCATTTGTTCTACATAAGGAGTCGTCATGGAGGATCACGTTAAGATCTTCGACACCACATTGCGCGACGGCGAGCAATCGCCGGGCGCGACGATGACCGCCGCCGAGAAGCTGGAGATCGCGGGGCAGCTTGCGCGGCTGGGTGTCGACATCATCGAGGCCGGATTTCCCGCCGCCTCAACCGGCGACTGGGAGGCGGTCCACACCATCGCCAGGAACGTGGGCACGCCCGACGGCCCGGTGATCGCGGGTCTGGCCCGCGCCAACCGCAAGGACATCGAGCGCTGCTGGAGCGCCGTCAAAGCCGCCGCGAAGCCTCGGATTCATACCTTTCTCGCCACCTCAGACATCCACCTTGAGCACAAGTTGCGCATGAGCCGCGAGCAGGTGCTCCAGACCGTCCGCGAGATGGTCGGCTATGCCCGCTCGCTGTGCGCTGATGTCGAGTTCTCGCCTGAGGACGCGGGCCGCAGCGATCCTACATTTCTCCACGCGGTGCTGGCAGTGGCGATCGAGGCGGGCGCGACCACCCTCAACATCCCCGATACGGTCGGCTACCTGACGCCCGACGAGTACGGCGCGCTGATCCGGGGCATCCGCGAGCACGTGCCGGGCGTGGACGGCGTGACGATCTCGACGCACTGCCACGACGACCTGGGCTTTGCCGTCGCGAACAGCCTGGCGGGCGTCAACAACGGCGCGCGGCAGGTCGAGTGTACGATCAACGGCATCGGCGAGCGCGCGGGCAACGCGGCGCTGGAAGAGATCGTGATGGCGCTGCATACCCGGCGGCAGTTCTACGGCGTCGGCACGCGCATCGACACGACGCAGATCGCGCGTACCAGCCGTATGGTCAGCGCGATCACCGGCCTGACGGTCCAGCCCAACAAGGCGATCATCGGCGCGAACGCATTCTCACACGAGTCGGGCATTCACCAGGACGGCATGCTCAAGAACCACCTGACCTACGAGATCATGCGGCCTGAGACGATCGGCAGAGACTCGACGCTGGTGCTGGGCAAGCTCTCAGGACGACACGCCTTCCGCAAGCATCTTGAGCGCCTGGGCTACAGCCTGAACGATCAGGAGTTGCAGCTCGCCTTCGCCCGCTTCAAAGACCTGGCCGACAAAAAGAAGTTCGTCGACGACCGCGACATCGTGGCGCTGCTCGACGATCAGTTGCACCAGCCGCCGCCGATCTGGCACCTGGAGCACGTACAGGTCGCGTGCGGCACCCAGGCGATCCCCACCGCGACCGTGCGGCTGCGCGGACCTGACGGCGAGATCCGTACCGACTCGGGCCAGGGCACCGGGCCGATCGATGCGGTCTATCGTGCGATCAATCGGGTAGTCGGCCAGGCCAACGTGCTGACCGAGTTCTCGATTCAGGCGATCACCGAGGGCATCGACGCGGTTGGAAACGTTACGATTCGAATCGAGGAGGCAACGACCCATGGCAACGCTCATCATCACAGCGGCGAGCCTGATCGCGATGAGCCTGATGCGCGCAGGCCAACGTACAGCGGCCACGGTGTTCATACCGACATCATCGTCGCGGCGGCGCATGCGTACATGGGCGCGCTGAATAAGCTGATCGCCGCCCGTCAGGAGCGCATGCGCGCCAGAGCCACAAGCTACGCCCACACCAACACGCCCGCCTACGCCGTCGATCTTTTTGGCAACTCAACACTCGGACGCGACGCATGACCACGCTAGCCTATCTTGGACCGCCTAGCACCTGGAGCGAGGCAGCCGCGCTGCTGCACGCCGGTCCAGGCGCTACCCTGCTGCCGATGGGCAGCATCCCGGCTGTTGTCTCGGCGGTAGAAACCGCTGTGGCCGAGCAGGGCGTGCTGCCTGTGGAAAACTCGCTCGAAGGCGCGGTCGGCACGACGCTCGACCTGCTGATTCACGAGACTGACCTGCCGATTGTGGCCGAGGTGGTCGTGCCGGTGCAGCATATGCTGCTCGCCAGGCCGGAGACATCGCTCGCCGACATTCAGGTCATTCGCTCGCATCCTCAGGCGCTGGCGCAGTGCCGCCGCTTTATCGAGCGCGTGCTGCCGAAGGCGACGATGGCGGCTACGCTCAGCACCACGGCGGCGGTCGAGGAGATTCTGAGCGAGGAGCATAGCGCCGCGATCGGCACGCCGCGCGCCGCAGAGCTGTACCCGGTGCAGATCCTGGCGCGCAATATCCAGGATAAGCAGATCAACGAGACACGCTTTCTGGTCATCGCGCCCACGCAGGTGCCGCCGACCGGCAATGATAAGACCTCGATCTGCTTCGCGGTGCGACAGAACCGGCCCGGCTCGCTGCTCGACGTGCTTCAGGTCTTTGCCGCGCACAGCATCAACCTGACCAAGCTTGAGTCGCGTCCGGCGCGCGAGCGCCTGGGCCAGTACATCTTTCTGTGCGACCTTGAGGGCCACCGCGAGCAGCCGCACATCGCCGACGCGCTCGAACGAGTCTCGATGCTCACCGAGGGCTTCAAGGTCTTTGGCTCGTATCCGGTCTGGCGGGGCTAGAGAAGGGGCACCCGGTGGGCGCACAAAGAACAAAGGGCTGCGCGCCAAGGGCCTGGAACGTGAAACTTGAAACGTAGAACGTGAAACTCGGAACTCGGAACTTTGAACTCCCCTGGAGTTTCTATGACGATACAGATCTATGATACAACGCTCCGTGACGGCACCCAGCGCGAGGGCATGTCGCTCTCGGTTGAGGATAAGCTCAAGATCGCGCGTGAGCTGGATGCCTTCGGTATTCCGCTGATCGAAGGGGGCTGGCCCGGCTCCAATCCCAAAGATGCCGAGTTCTTCCGCCGGGCGCGCGACGAGCAGTGGCGGCAGGCGACGATCTGCGCGTTCGGCTCGACGCGCCGCGCTCACGCAGCGGTGGCCGACGATCCCAACATCCGGGCGCTGCTGGAGGCCGAAACCGCGATCTGCACGATCGTCGGCAAATCGTGGACGCTGCACGTCACCGAGGTGCTTGAGACGACGCTGGACGAGAACCTGCGCATGATCGCCGAGAGCGTGGCCTATCTCCGCTCGCAGGGGCGGCGCGTGCTGTACGACGCCGAGCACTTCTTCGACGGCTACCGGGCCGATCCGGCGTATGCGCTGGCGACGCTGCGGGCGGCGGCTGAGGCCGGAGCCGAGTGTGTGATCCTCTGCGATACCAACGGCGGCTCGCTGCCCGGCTGGGTCGGCCAGGTGGTGCGTGAGGTCAAAGCGACGCTTCAGAACAAAGAACAAAGAACAGAGAACAGAGACTCAGAAGATTGTTCTTTGTTCTCTGTTCTCTGTTCTCCCCAAATAGGCATTCACACCCACAACGACGGCGAGCTGGCGGTCGCGAACTCGCTGGCGGGGATCGAGGCGGGCGCGACGCATGTGCAGGGCACGATCAACGGCTACGGCGAGCGCTGCGGCAACGCCAATCTGATCCCGATCATCGCCAACTTGCAGCTCAAGCTGGGATTGGCCGTGGTGGACGAGGCGCATCTGGGGCGGCTGATGGAGCTATCGCGCTATGTGGCCGCTGTGGCTAATCTCAGCCCCGACGAGCACGCCGCGTATGTCGGGCGCAGCGCCTTTGCCCACAAGGGCGGCATCCACGTCGCCGCCGTCGCCAAGGTCGAGCACAGCTACCAGCATATCGATCCGCGTCTGGTGGGCAACCAGCGCCGCGTGGTCGTCTCGGAGCTGTCGGGACGCGGCAATGTGCGCATGCGCGCCGAGGAGCTTGGTCTCAAGCTCAACGGCAACGAGCAGGAGGTGCTGCACAGGATCAAGCAGCAGGAGAGCCTGGGCTTTCAGTACGAGGCCGCTGAAGGCTCGTTCGAGCTGCTGGTCCGTCGCGCCGATCCGGCCTATCGACCGCCGTTCGAGCTGCTGGATGCGATGGTCGTCGTCGAGCAGCGCCACGGCAGGCCGATGCTGTCGGAGGCGATGGTCAAGATCCGCGTGGACGATGAGATCGTGCATACCGCCGCCGAGGGCAACGGCCCGGTTCACGCGCTCGACTGTGCGATGCGCAAGGCGCTCGTGCCGTTCTACCCTGAGCTGGCGGCGATCCATCTGGTCGACTACAAGGTGCGCATTCTGGATGAGCACGCGGCGACCGCTGCGGTCACGCGGGTGCTGATCGAGGCCGCGCGCGGCGACGAGCGCTGGTCGACGGTCGGCTGCTCGGCCAATATCATCGAGGCGAGCTGGCAGGCGCTCACCGACTCGCTGGAGCTGCCGCTGCTGCGGTCACAAGATGCGCAACGCGGGATCGTGGTGTATGATGGGTGATACATCCACCTGGGCCTGCGCGCGATTCATGGCGCAGACCCGTTCAGCATCCGGCTACATGTATCACACCAAGGAGCACTTCCCATGCCCATGACGCCAACGAAGTTTGTCTGGTTCAACGGTGAGCTAGTCGAATGGCAGCACGCGACGGTCCACATCATGGCGCACGCGATCCACTACGGGTCCAGTATTTTTGAGGGCATTCGGGCCTATGCCACGCCGCTAGGCCCCGCGATCTTCCGCCTGCCGCCGCACATCGAGCGCTTCTACGATTCGGCGCGCATCTACCGCATGCCGATCGGCTACACGCCTGAGCAGTTGTCGGCGGCCTGTCACGAGGTGATTCGCGCCAACGGATTGAAGAGCGCCTATCTGCGGCCTTTCGCGTTCCGTGGCTTCGGGGAGATCAGCCCCGCGCCCAAAGAAACGCCCGTCGAGGTGGCGGTTGCGGCCATCGCCTGGGATCGCTTCCTGGGCGATGACGGCATGGAGCGCGGGATCGACGTGTGCGTGTCGAGCTGGAACCGGCCAGCGCCCAACACGCTGCCGACGATGGCGAAGGCTGGCGGCAACTATCTGTCGTCGCAGTTGATCGTGATGGAGGCGCAGAACAACGGCTACGTCGAAGGCATCGCGCTCGACAGCAACGGCACCCTGAGCGAAGGCTCTGCCGAGAACCTGTTTCTGATCCGCAACGGCATGCTCTTCACGCCGCCGCTGACCGCCTCGCTGCTGCCGGGCATCACCCGCGACACGGTGATCACCATCGCGCGCGAGCTGGGCTATGAGGTGCGCGAGCAGGCAATTCTGCGCGAGGCGCTGTATGTCGCGGACGAGCTATTCTTCACCGGCACCGCCGCCGAGGTATCGCCGATCCGCTCAGTCGACGGCATTCCGGTCAAGGCCGGTGGTCGCGGGCCGATCACCGCGCAGATCCAAAAGGTCTTCTTCGGCCTGTTCGACGGCTCGACCGAGGATCGGCACGGCTGGCTCGACTATGTAACGAGGTAATCGATCGAATCGTGATGGGGGGAGAAA